>DASTVC010000710.1:0-15411 GCA_035759295.1 Longimicrobium sp.
AAGTATGCGCCGCTCGGATGGGGACGTTCCGGTAAATCGAAGCTGTGTCAGGAGATGCACTACATGCGGACGGCCCCGACACCCCGAACGGGGAGGCGGGGCCGTCCATCGCCGGTGATCCCGGCGGAGCGCCGTCCGCGATTCAGCCGTCGCGGTAGGGCACCTCGATCACCAGGCCGTCGTACGCGGCGACCACCTCGGGAAAGACGGCGCGGGCCTCGCGCTCCAGCACGCGCGGGTCGTCCGCGTAGCGCGGGGAAAAGTGGGTGATGGCCAGCCGCAGCGCCTCCGCCTGCTTCGCCACCTCGGCGGCCTCACGCGCGGTGGAGTGGCCGGTGTGCTGCGCACGGTCGGCCTCGTCCTGGGCGAAGGTGGCTTCGTGGATCAGCAGGTCGGCGGAGCGCGAGTGCTCGATGGTCACCTTCGTCGGCCGCGTATCCCCCGTGTACACCACCCGCCGCCCCGGCCGCGCGGGGCCGACCACGTCCTCCGCGCGGTAGACGCGTCCGTCCACCTCCACGGGCTCGCCGTGGTGCAGCTTTCCCCACAGCGGCCCCTCGGGAATCCCCATCTCCCGCGCCTGCTGCGCGTCGAAGCGCCCCAGCCGCGGATGCTCGACGACGGCGTAGCCGAGCGAGATGCCGCCGCGGTGCTGCGTGCGGAACGCCACCACGTCGTACAGCCCGCGATTGACCGTGTCGCCAGGCGCAAGCTCGCGGATGCGCACCTCGAACGGCACGCGCTCCACGCCCAGGTCCACCGCCTGCCGCAGCACGTCGGTGGTGCCACGGGGCGTCCACAGGTCGATGGGCTCCTCGCGCGCCTGCAGCCCCAGCGTGCGCAGCAGGCCGATGACGCCCAGAAAGTGGTCCGCGTGCAGGTGGGTGAAGAAGATGTCGCTGAACGAGAACCCGGTCCCGTAGCGCATCATCTGCCGCTGCGTCCCCTCGCCGCAGTCGAACATCATCACGTCGCCCTCACGCTGCAGCATGAGCGACGAGACGTTGCGGCCGACCGTGGGGCGCGCGGCGGCGGTGCCCAGGAAAGTTATGCGCACGGCCCGACCCCCACGCCGGGAAAGTGCGTGAGTGCGTGAGTGCGTGGGTGCGTCAGTACCCACTTTCGCACTTTCGCACTCTCGCACTTTCGCACTTCACTCCCGCACTGACGCACTACCGCACTCACGCACTTCATGCAGTGGTGACCTCGACCCTCAGCCCCGGCTCGATCTCCGTCTTGGGGATCAGCGCCGGCCAGTACGCCATGATCTCCTGCACCGCCGGGCGCCCGCCCGCAAAGCCCGTTACGGAGGGCGGACCCGCGAGGACGAGCGGCGCGATCTCCTTGGTAAAGCGCTCCACCGCCGCCTTGTCCTGCCCGCGCACACCCCAGCGCACCGTCACCTCCGGCAGGTCGCGCGGCGGCGGGCCGGCCAGCGGGCCGTGCGTGGCGTTCCATCCCACGTACTCCGTCAGCACCTCGTCGAACTTCAGCCCCAGCCGGTCCAGCCGCTCGCGCAGCACCCGGTCCGCCATCTGCGCCTTTTCCACCGCGTCAGGCCACGAGTAGACGAGCGTTCCCGTCGCCTTGTAGCCGTCGGAGTAGGCGATGCTCACCTTGAGCAGCGGCGTGGCCGGGCCGCCGCGCACGCCGTGCACGCGCACCCGGTCCGCCCCCGCGTCTTCCAGCCGGATGCTGGTGAAGTCCGCCACCACGTCGGGGGTGATGTAGCTGCGCGGATCGCCCATCTCGTACACCAGCTGCTCCTTGACCGTCGCCAGCGTAACCCGTCCCCCGGTGCCGTCGTGCTTGGTGACGACGAAGGAGCCGTCCGGCGACGCCTCGATGATCGGGTAGCCGACGTTCGCCAGCTCGGGGATGTTGCGCCAGTCGACCAGGTGGTTGCCGCCGCTGGCCTGCGCGCCGCACTCGTTGATGTGCCCCGCAACCACGCCCGCGGCGATGCGGTCGCTGTCGTCCACGCTCCACCCGAACTCGTGGATCATGGGCGCGTACGTCAGCGCCGTGTCCGTCGAGCGGCCGGTGATGACCACGTGCGCATCCTGCCGCAGCGCCTCCACGATCGGCCGCGCGCCGATGTACGCGTTGGCGCTCTGCACGCGGTCCAGGACCGTCGACAGCGGCTCGCCCGTCTCCATGTTCTTCAGCTCCACCCCGCGCGCCAGCAGCTCCGGCAGCCGCTCCAGGATGTCGTCGCCGCTGATCATCGCCACCCGCGCGCGGCCGCCGAGGCCGACTTTCCGCGCCTCCTCCAGCACGGCGTCGCGGCAGCCGGCCGGGTTCACGCCGCCCGCGTTGGCCACCACGCGGATTCCGCGCTCCACCACGGCGGGAAGGATGTCGCCCATCAGCGGCACAAAGTCGCGCGCGTACCCGGCGGACGGGTTGCGGCTGCGCTGCTTCTGCATGATCGACATGGTGACCTCGGCCAGGTAGTCGAGCATCAGGTAGTCGATGGGGCCGCCCTCCACCTGCTGCTTGGGCGCGTCCAGCTGGTCGCCCCAGAAGCCCTGGCCACTGGCGATGCGGATGGTCTGTTTCATCAGGTCGATAAGGTCGATGGAGCGCCCCGCAGGCGCATCATGGCTGTCGTGCGGAAGTTCCACTGCTGGAACTTCCATCCGTGGAACTTCGATCCGGATCCGGCTGCGTCAGCGCGCCGCGTGCTCGCCCGTGTGACGGCGGATGATGCGGCGCGCCTCTTCCGCGTCCCCGCCCAGCGCGCGCAGCGGCAGGTAGTGCGCCGTGTTCCGGTCGATCCAGAACAGCAGAAATCCGCCCGCCTGCTGCACCCTGCGGATGCCGGGCCACGCCGTCGTGGCCTCGCTGCCGCCGCCGGAGAAGGTGACGCCCGCGTCGTCCACCCGCATCCGCACCGGCATCACTCGCCCGCGCGGCAGCGCCCGGCCGAACGCCAGCAGGAGCAGGCTGAGCCCCGGGATGATCACCGCCGTGGTCGTGAAGCCGCGCTCCGCGATGGTGACCCGCGCAGGGCCGGCCGCCGCGCGCCGTATCCGCCGCACGTGCAACACGGCCGGCAGCGGCGAGACGAAGTAGCCCGCGACGATCGCGACCAGCAGCCAGTCGGTCCAGTCCAGCCGCCCGTCGCGCCGGTGCAGAATCCACAGCCCGAACGGGATGCCGATGGCCGCGCCCAGCAGCTGCTGCAGGCGGATCTGCCGCCCGCGTCCGTGCCACTGCGCCGCCTTCTGCGCCCGCAGGTGCTCCCCGAACGTGGGATGGAGCTCGAAGCTCAATTCCCGCGGCGCGGGCGGCGAAGACGTGGTCATGAACGCGTCGGCGGATCGCGGGCCGGATGATCGTCCCAAAAACAATCCGGAGGCCGCTCATGCAGCCCCCGGAGAGTCATATATCACCCGCCCCGCCGCGGCGGCAACCCGGCGGCGACCGGTCAGGCCGGGCCAAGCACCTCTTCCACGCGCACCTCACGTCCCCCGAGCGCGGGTGACAAGAACGCTTGGCCGTGCCGGTACTCGCGAACGTCCGTGTATTCGCCGCCGGCGGGCTGCTGGTGCACGAGCACGGCGGGCCGGTTCACGTCGGCGATCCAGTAGTCGGGGATCGCCGCGCGGGCGTACTGCTCGGCCTTGGCCAGGTCGTCCCCGAGCGAACTGTCGGCGACCTCCACCGCCAGAAGAGCATCCCACAGCCCCGCCAGCCGCGAGCGGTAGCGGTCCTCATGCATTCGCAGGAGCAAGAGGTCCGGCATCGGCGCCTCCCCCGTGTTGAACTTCAACGGACTCTGCACGCGCAGAATTGCACGCCCGCGCGCCTGCTCGCCAAGGAACTCCGTAAGCAGGTCAACCGTGTAGATGTGCCGATGCCCGACCGGTGTCATGCAGACGAGATCTCCGTCGACGAGTTCCAGGCGCTCGTCCTCATCCACGATCCCGCCGGCAACCATCCGCTCCCAGTCTTCGTACGTCCAGCGACGCGGAGACCCCCAGGCGTTCCTCTCCCGCACCTCTCCGTGGATCAGCTCGACACCGGACTTGGGCAGAATACCGATCTCTCCCATGCGCTGGTACTCGTCGCAAGTCCATCTACGCCGGGCGGATGTGGTGGCCGTATGCATCTGCGGCTCCCTCGGTGCAGCGTTGCTTCGATCGGGCGGGCGTGAATGAGACGACACACGAACACCTGTACTCTAGTGGCGATCCCGCCGTCCGTCAACTGCGTACACTTTACGCCACAGGCGCGCACCTACACGTTCGGCGGCAGGACGAAGGCGCCCAGGTGCGGGCCGGGGTTGTTGAGCGAGGTGCGCAGCGAAAGCGCCAGCGCCGCGCGCGTCTCGTCCGGCAGAACCACGGCGTCCACAAAGCCGCGCGCGGCGGCGAACTTGGCGTCGAGCTGCTGGTCGTAGTCGGCGCGGACGGCGGCCATCTTGGCCTGCAGCTCCTGGTCCGGCTGCTTTCCTTCCTTCTTGAGCGCCTCCAGCTGCGGGCCGAAGAGCGCGGCGACGGCGCTGTCGCCCTCCATCACCCCCATGCGCCCCGTGGGCCAGGTGAAGATGAAGTCCGGGTCGAAGCCCTGCCCCGCCATGGCGTAGTACCCCGCGCCCGACGCGTGGTTGATGGTCAGCACGATCTTGGGCACGCCCGCCGTCGCCATCGCCTCGACGAAGCGTGCGCCGGCGCGGATGATCCCCGAATGCTCCGCCTGCGAGCCCACCATGAAGCCGCTCACGTCCTGCACGAACAGGATGGGCGTGCCGTGCCGGCTCAGCGTCTCGATGAAGAACGCCACCTTGTCCGCCGAATCCGCGTAGATGATGCCGCCGAACTTGGGCGCGCCGCCGTGCGGGTCCTTGAGCATCCCGCGCGCGTTGGCGATCACGCCCACGGGAATCCCCTGGATGCGCGCGTGGCCGCAGATCATCTCCGGCGCATAGTCCGCCTGGAATTCGTCCAGCGCGCCGCCGTCCAGGATGCACGCCAGCACCTGCCGCATGTCGTACGGCTGCTTGTGGTCCTCCGGCAGCAGGTCGTACAGATCCGCCTCCGGCCGCGCGGGGGGCTTGCCCTCCGTCACCGGGAGCGCCGTCTCCTCGCGCGGAAGCTGCTTCACCAGCTCGCGGATCTTCGCGATGCAGGTGCGGTCGTCGGGCGTGCGGTAGTGCGCCACGCCGCTGATGGCGTTGTGCGTCAGCGCGCCGCCCAGGGTTTCGGAATCCACCGTCTGCCCCGTGGCGCCCTTCACCAGGTTCGGCCCGCCCAGCCCCATGAACGACGTGCCCTCCACCATCAGGATCACGTCGCTCAGCGCCGGCAGGTAGGCGCCGCCGGCGATGCACGGCCCCATGACGGCGGCGATCTGCGGCACCTTGAGGTAGCGCCGCATGATGCTGTTGTAGTAGAAGATGCGCGACGCGCCGTACTGCCCGGGAAACACGCCCCCCTGGTACGGCAGGTTCACGCCGGCGCTGTCGACCAGGTAGATGATGGGGACGCGGCAGCGCATGGCGATCTCCTGCGCGCGCAGCATCTTGGTGATGGTCTCCGGCCACCACGACCCCGCCTTTACGGTGGCGTCGTTGGCGATGACCACCACCTCGCGCCCGCACACCGTGCCGAAGCCCGTCACCACGCCGGCCGCGGGCGCCTGCCCCTCGTACTGGTCGTGCGCGACGAGGAGGCCCACTTCCTGGAAGCGCGTGCGCGGGTCCAGCAGCAGGGCGATGCGCTCGCGCGCCGTCAGCTTGCCGTCGTCGTGCTGCTTCTGAATGCGCTTGGGCCCGCCGCCCTGCCGCAGCCGCGCCTCCAGCTCGCGGAGCTGCTGCGCGAGCGCGCGGGCGCGGCCCTTCGCGGGCGGCGCTTCTTCGGCTGCCGGGGTGGCAACGGTCACCGGACCCTCGCCGGGACAAGATGGGACAGGGCCCGCGGGAGCCGTTGGTTCGCTTGAAGCATTCTCTTGCGGTCGATCTCGCGGGGGCACAGGAGGCCAGCCCGCCGGTGGTGTGGAAACTGGCTCAACTTAGGCCGCGCGACGTTTGCGCGGCAAGCGCGGACGCTCGGCCCGATGGGAGGTGGATGCCGAAACCGCGGGTGCGGCGCCGAACGCCGTACCCGCGGTGAGATCGGCTGCGGATTACGCCGGCTCAGCAGGTGCGGCAGGCGCTGATGACGCAGGTGCCGCCATAGCTGACGGGGCAGTACCGCAGGGTATCGATGGCCTCGTGCGCCGCGACCGTGCCCCGGAGGTTTCCGGCGGCGGTCGTGTCGAAGCTTTCCACCTTCAGCGTCTCCAGCCTGAGTTTCTTCATCGTACCTCTGGTCGCCTGTGATGGTTACGCACCCGCGGCGCGTTCAGAGGCACTGGGTGGGGCGGCAGCTGATGACACACGTTCCGCCGTAGCTGTAGGGGCAGTTCCGCAGGGTGTCGATGGCCTCGTGCGCCGCGACCGTGCCCCGAAGGTTTTCGGCGGCGGCGGTCGTCTCGAAGCTTGCTACCTTCAGCGTCTCGAGCCTGAGTTTCTTCATGGTGCCCTCCAGGTGCCGTGATGGTACGTACGTCCGCGAGCCGAGGATCGTAACGAAACGGCGGGAAAGGCACAATCGCCAGGGACGATTTGAAGGTCGAGAGGATGGGACGAGGCTGGCGCGGGGGCGACGGCAGGCCGCCGCCCGGCGACGCAGTCAGCAGGTAACGTCACTGTCGCAGCCGATGCAGACGCTCATTATGCAGGTGCCGCCGTAGCTCTCAGGGCAGTTGCTGAAGGTGGCGTCGTCCTCGTGCGCCGCGACCGTGCCCCGCGGGTTTCCGGCGGCGGCGGTCGTGTCGAAGCTATCCACCTTCAGCGTCTCCAGCCTGAGTTTCTCCATGGTATCCTCCAGGTTGCCGAGATGGTTATGCACGTCCGAGCGCCGGAGTGGCTGCGTGGAGGCTCGGTGCGACGGCGCGCGCCGCACCGCGGCGCCGCTCAGTTGCAGGGGACTTCGGAATCGCAGTGGATGCAGACGCTGAGGATGCAGGTGCCGCCGTAGCTGTCGGGGCAGTGCAGCGTGGTGTCGATGTGTGCCGCGACCGTGCCCCGCGGCTTTTCGCTCGTGGCGGTCGCGTCGAAACTTTCCACCTTCAGCATCTCGAGCTTGAGCTTCTTCATGGTACCCTTCTGGATTGGGTGACGGGGATGCACGGCCGAGAGGCTGACGTCGCAAGCGGACGGTCGAGTGCGACGGTGAGCCGCCGCACCCGCGGGGCGGTCAGTTGCAAGGATCTTCGGTCGGGCAGGCAAAGCATCCGCTGATCACGCAGCTGCCGCCGTAGCTGTAGGGGCAGTTCCGGAGGGTGGGCGTGATCTCGTGCGCCGCCACCGTGCCGCCGTGGCTTTCGGCCGTGGCGGTCGTGTCGAAGCTTTCCACCTTCAGCACTTCGAGCTTGAGCTTCTTCATGGTACCCCTCCAGGATGGATGGCAACGGATGGGCGCGAACAAATCGTAACAAGATGGCGGGAAAGGCACAACCGCGTTCAACGAACCTGAAGACAGCCTCCGCGACCGAGGCGCGGCTGCCTCGACTCCCTGCGGGAGCTTGGCCGGATCTCGGCGGCAGCGTGGGAGGGTACGCGTCCGGCCCTGACTCCTCACGGAAAATGGTCTTTTTCGAGCACCCCGACTATCTTCGAGTCGCGCGGCCAAATCGCCTCCCGGCTCGCACGTCCGCTGGCCCATCCGCACGTTCATCGCACGCCGCCCAACGATCGTCCATGAGCGACAAGATCCGGGTTTTCATCAGCTACAGCCATGACTCTCCGGAGCACGAGCAGAGGGTGCTCGCACTCTCCGAGCGGCTTCGCAAAGACGGCATCGATGCCCAAGTGGACCAGTACGTCAACGGTACGCCGCCCAAGGGATGGCCGCGCTGGATGCTCGACCAGTTGGAGGAGGCGGAGTACGTCCTGGTGATTTGCACCGAAACCTACCACCGTCGATTCCGCGGCCACGAACATCCCGGGAAAGGAAAAGGAGCCGACTGGGAAGGCGCGCTGATCACGCAGGATATCTACGACGCGCGAAGCGATACAATAAAGTTCGTCCCCATTCTGTTCGATCCCAGCGGTGAGCATTTTGTCCCGCAGCCGCTACGCTCGCTCACGCACTACACGCTCGATTCGGAGGCTGCCTACGAACAACTCTACGACTTCCTGCTCGGCCAGGCAGGCGTGGAACCCGGGGATCTTGGCGCTGTGCGCCGGAAGGAGCGGAAGCGCGCGGAACCACTCACTTTCCCCGCGACAGCGGCCGCCGATGCTCCTGAGATCGACGCAGCTAAGGTGCGGCATGTTGCAGCCGCCGATCCGCAGAAGGTCGCGCCGACACGGCTGCGGCATTCGGCGGAGCGGTTGATCGGGCGGGAGGCGGATTTGGCGCGGCTGGACGAGGCCTGGGCTGATCCTGCGAAGCACGTCCTCACGATCGTGGCGTTTGGCGGGGTGGGTAAGACGTCGCTGGTCGCGGAGTGGGCGGCACGGCTGGCGCGACATGGCTACGGCGGCGCCTGGTACTTCGATTGGTCGTTCTACAGCCAGGGAACACGCGCGCAGGGCGGCGCCTCGGCGGACCAGTTCATCAACCGCGCGCTGGAGTTCTTCGGCGACGCGGAGCTAGCCGCGGGCGCCGCCTCGCCGTGGGACAAGGGCACACGACTGGCGCAGCTGGTGGCCGAGCGGCGGGTGCTGCTGGTGCTCGACGGACTGGAGCCACTGCAGTACCCGCCCGGCCCGCTAGCCGGCGAGCTGCGCGACCCCGCCATCGCGGCCCTGCTGAAGGGACTCGCACAACGAAACCCCGGTCTGTGCGTCGTGACTACGCGCGAGCGCGTGAGCGACCTTACGCCGTTCCGAGGATCAACCGCGCCCGAGCTGCCGCTGCACCACCTCTCCACGCCCGCCGGCGTCGAGCTTCTCCGCAGCGTGGGAGTTAAAGGGACCGAGGCGGAACTGGAGGCGCTGGTAGAGGAGGTGCAGGGGCACGCCCTCACGCTGAACCTGCTAGGCCGCTACCTGGTCCGCGCCCACGGAGGCGACGTCCGCCGGCGCGACCGGGTGCGCTTCGAGAAGGCTGACAAGAGCATACAGGGTGGGCACGCCTTCAAGGCGATGGCGGCGTACGAGAGATGGCTGGCGGATGGAGGCGACGAGGGCGCGCGCCAACTCGCCATTCTCCAGCTAATGGGGCTGTTCGACAGGCCAGCCGACGCCGCGTGTATAGCTGCGCTCCGCCAGCCACCGACCATCGCTGGGCTTACAGAACCAATTGTGGATCTGATGGAGGAGGATTGGAATCTGGCGGTGACGGCTCTGAGCGACTCCGGCCTCGTCTCCCCAGAAACAGCCGGTTCGGGAGCGCTCGATTCCCATCCGCTAATCCGCGAGTATTTCGCGAAGCAGCTCCGGGAGCACGCGCCGAAGGCATGGCGGGCGGCACACTCGCGGCTTTACGAGCACCTCAGAGACAGCGTGGAGCACCAGCCGGACACACTGGAGGGCCTCCAGCCGTTGTACCAAGCCGTGGCTCACGGCTGCCACGCGGGGCGACACCAGGAGGTATGCGACAGCGTATACTGGGACCGGATCAGGCGCGGGGTGGATGCTTACAGCAGCCACCAGCTTGGAGCTTTCGGTGCTGATCTGGGCGCCGTGGCTTGCTTCTTCGACCAACCTTGGACAAAAGTCTCTACACTCCTGAGTGTCACTGATCAGGCATGGCTCCAAGGCCAAGCCGGCTTTCACTTGCGATCGCTCGGCCGGTTATCTGAGGCTCTCCAGCAGATGCGAGCGGCGCTGGCGATGGAGGTAGAGCGCGAAGGGTGGAGAAATGCCGCGACTAATGCAGGGAACTTGAGCGAGTTGGAAGTGACCTTGGGTGACATTGAATCGGGAGTGCTGGACGCGACCCAAGCTATGGCCCACGCGAATCGAAGCAGCGACCCTGCCGAGCGCATCTATTCACGTACATTCCTGGCCGATGCTCTGCATCAGGCTGGCCGCCGGGACGAGGCTGTGGTGCTCTTTGGCGAGGCGGAGGACCTACAGACGGAATTCCAGCCAGAGTACCCCTTCCTATACTCACTACGGGGCTTTCAGTACTGCAATCTACTACTTACCCACTCAGAGCGGGCTGCTTGGCGTCACGTAACCGGCTGGTCTCGGTCCGTTAGTGAACAGCCTAAAGATACGGGTGATTTCGTCCCGGGCGTAGTACACCGGGCTTCTGAAACACTCGGGTGGGCTGAAGACAACGGGCTCCCCATCCTCACTATCGCACTCGACCATCTAACATTGGGCCGCGCGTTCGTGTTCCAGTTGGTGGAGCAAGGGCGTGCGTTGGGCACGCAACCGGCTGTGGGTGCCGTATCACTGATCCATCCAGCCGCCCATAAACATCTGGAAGCCGCCGTAGATGGGCTCCGCCGCGCGAGCCAAATTAATTACCTCCCATGGGGCCTGCTAAGCCGCGCATGGCTGCGATTCCTGCAAAGCAACACCGATGCTGCTCGCGCCGATCTTGATGAAGCATGGGAGATCGCCGAGCGCGGGCCCATGCGGCTGCACATGGCGGACATCCACCTGCACCGGGCGCGGCTGTTCCACGCGGTGCAGCCATACCCGTGGGACAGTCCGCACGCGGACCTTGCCGCCGCGCGGAAGCTCATCGAGGAGTGCGGGTACTGGCGGCGGAAGGAAGAGTTGGAGGACGCCGAGGCGGCGGCGGTAAACTGGTAGGAGGAGGGCGCGGAAGCAGTAATCCGAGCAGGAGCGCAACGGCGCGCATCGACGAAGGGTCGATGCGCGCCGACGACTATCGTGGCACTCTGCAACGGAATGATCGGGGCGGAGGCCGCCCCGACGGTTACTGGGCGACGGCTTCGCGGTCGCGGCCGTGCTCGGCGAACCAGCCGCTGATGTACTCCACCGCCTGGCTGGTGGTGGTGCCGGGGCCGAAGAGCTTGCCGATGCCGCGGCTTTCCAGCGCGCGCATGTCCTCTTCGGGGATGATGCCGCCGCCGGTGATCAGGATGTGGTCGGCGCCCTCGGCCAGCAGCGCCTCCTGCACGGCCGGGAACAGCGTCATGTGCGCGCCGGAGAGGATGGAGAGCGCCACCACGTCCACGTCTTCCTGGATGGCGGCGCTGACGATCATCTCCGGGGTCTGGTGCAGGCCGGTGTAGATGACCTCCATGCCGGCGTCGCGCAGCGCGGCGGCGATCACCTTGGCGCCGCGGTCGTGGCCGTCCAGGCCGGGCTTGGCCACCAGCACCCGGATCTTCCGTTCAGGCATATGAAATCTGACGTGCGTTCGTTTGCGGGTTCCGCCTGCCGCCCGAGTGGGCCGCAGGCCGCGTAACATAAGGCGGATTGCGAGCCTGCGGCAAGCGAAGAACGTGCCGGCCGCGATGGCCCCCGATCTCCAAGCCGCATGGCATGCGGGAGCGAGTAAACTCGCCGCAACAACAGCGGAAAGCCCCGCAAACTGCGCGGGGCTTCATACCGCTACCTTCGTGCGCGACGGACGCGCGCCGGAGTGCGAGCCCAGCCCACGCGAGCAGGTGAAGCCCCGCCGGGCAAGCGCAGCGCGCCCAGGGCGGGGCTTATCGCAGTTCCAGCCCCGGGCTTTAGCCCGGGGTGCCGGCGGCGCGCCGAGGAAGCCTATTCACGGCAGCGAGTTGCGGATGCGGGCGGCGGACTCGTCGATCATGCGCGCCAACTCCGCGGCGGGGTACCAACGGCCGGCGCGCATTACGCCGGCGATGCGCTGGGTGTTGCGGATGTCGGCGAGCGGGTTGGCATCCAGCAGCACCAGGTCGGCGCGCTTGCCGGGTTCGATGGTGCCGCTCTCGGCGAGGGTGCCCAGCCACTCGGCGGGGTTGCGGGTGGCGGCTTCCAGCGCGGCGAAGGGCGGCAGGCCGGCCTCGACCAGGCTCTCCAGCTCGCGGTGCAGCGTCCAGCCGTAGACCAGGAAGAATTCCGGCGAGTCGCTGCCGGCCAGGATGTGGCCGCCGGCCTGGTAGATGGCGCGCACGATCCGGTTGCGCGCCTCCACGTACCGCGCCCGCCGCTCCGCTGACGGGGGGTTGCGCCAGTAGTAATCGCGCCCCTCCACCATCTGCCGGCGCAGTGAATCCGGAAGCACGGCGTAGTCCGGCCGTGCCTGGATCACCTCGTCCGGCTGCCCGATGCCGAACGCCAGCTTGAAGAACGTGAGCGTGGGGCTGCTCCACACGCCCGCGGCGGCTGTCGCGCGGCCGAGCGAGTCGAGCTTGGCGTCATCCAGCCAGTCCAGGCTCTCCCAGTTGGCGGGGCGGTAGACGAAGTAGTCGCTCACGGAAGCCGTCATCGGCGCGCCGTCGCGCAACGCGGCTTCGAAGTACATGGCCAGGTGCTCGATCTGCTGCCCCGCCGCCAGCGCGCGCGCCAGCCCCACCTGCGGGTCCACGTGCCCGATCACCCGGATCCCGACACGCGCCGCCTCGTCCACGATGGCCTCGTAAACGGGGACAGAGATGAACAGCGTCAGCTTGACGTAGTCGTATCCCTCCGCCTTCACCTGGCGAACGGCGGCGCGGGCCTGCTCCGGCGCGGCGGCGACGCGGCCGTTGAACCACGCGGTGTCGCCGTAAATGCGCCCGGCGAACTGCGGGCTGGCGATGAACAGTGAAGGCCCGGCCACCTCGCCGCGGCGGACGCGCTCGCGCAGGCGCAGCTGCTCCGGCGTGCCCATCATCAGCCGCGCCGTGGTGACGCCGTTCGCCAGCATGATCCGCAGCTCGTCCGGCGCCACGGAATCCGGCACGGCGGCGTCGGAGAACAGGTGCGCGTGCATGTCGGTAAGGCCGGGGATCAGGAACTTCCCCGCCCCGTCCACCCGCCTTGCATCCGCCGGCACCCGCACGCTCGCCGCGGCTCCGATCGACACGATGCGCCCATCGCGCACCAGCACCGTCTGGTCCGGCAGCACGCGCTCGCGGTCCATGGGGATCACGGAAACGTGGGTGATCGCCACCACCTCCTGCGCCACCGCGGGCGCAGTCGTGAGCGTGAGAACCAGGCCGGTGAGGATGCCGAAGGCGAATCGCATTAGCGTTTTCCTGCGTGGAGAGGCGGAATGACGGTTATGGATGAGGAGAAGGGTATCGGCGGATGCGGATCAGCGGAACGCGGGCGGTGCGGACTTCGGGACGAAGGGACGAGGCGTGCGGGTGAGGGATGAACCGCGATGGAAGGGGGAGCGCCGTGCTAAGAAATTCGCGCGGCCCTCACCCGGCTCGGGCCCTCACCCGGCTCGTTCCTCGCCTGCCCTCTCCCACAAACTACGTGGGAGAGGGGATATACGGCACACCACGCTACGAAGCGTTGCTGCTGCACCTTCGTACCTTCGTACCTTCGTACCTTCGTACCTTCGTACCTTCGTACCTTCGTACCTTCGTACCTTCGTACCTTCCACCTTCGTACCTTCGATCCTCGCACTTCACCGCGGATTACGCGCGGCGATGGCCTCGAGCCGCGTGCGGATCTCGTCGGCGGGGACCCAGCGGCCGCGGGCCATCACGCCGGCGATGCGCTGCAGGTTGGCGATGTCGGCGAGAGGGTCGGCATCCAGCAGCAGCAGGTCGGCGCGGCGGCCGACGGCGACGGTGCCGAAGGTGTCGTTGCGCTGAAAGTACTCGCCCACGTTGCGCGTGCCGGACACCAGGATCTCGAACGGCGACATCCCGGCGGCGCGCATGCGGGGGAACTCGCGGTGCAGCGAGAAGCCCGGAACGCTGAACTGTTGCGGCGCGTCGGTGCCCATCAGGATGCGCGCGCCGCCGCGGTGCAGCGCCGCCAGCACCTGCTGGCGCGCGTCGATCACCCGCCGGTTGCTCGTGGCGCTGGCCATCTCCGCGGAGCCGGCGCGCTCACGGTACGCGTTTACCCAGGACTGCACCGACTGCGGCGAGACGTAGCGCAGCTCCGGGTACGCCAGCAGAGAATCCAGCGGCAGCGTGACGAACAGCACTTCCCACAGCGCCATCGTGGGCACCACCCACGCCCCCGCCTCACGCGTGGCCCGGATGGCCGAGTCCAGCTTGGCGGGATCGATCCGCCCCTCGGCGTCGCCGGCGTACTCCACGTATCCGTCGACGTGGTCGAAGGTCTCCTGCCCCATCCGCAGCGCGTGCATCAACCCCACGTCCTCAGGCACGTGGCCGCCGAAGCGGATTCCCTCCTGCGCGGCGGTGTGCGCCATGGCGTCGTATTCGGGGAGGGTAAGGCCCGGGTGCACCTTGAGCAGGTCCCACCCCTGCGCCCGCTGCTCGCGCACCATCGCCACCGCCTGCTCGGGGCTGCTGACGGAGTTGCCGTTGAAGCTGGGCCCGGCCAGGTACAGCGTGGGCCCCAGCAGCTCGCCCTGCGCGGTGCGGCGGCGCAGTTCCAGTTGCCCCGGCGCGCCCAGCATCCCGCGCACGGTGGTGATGCCGTTGGCCAGGTAGAGGAAGAGCACGTCCTCGGTGGCCTGGGCGGGCGCGGTGGGCGGGGGCACGTGGCCGTGCATCTCCGCGAGGCCGGGGACCAGGTACTTGCCGCGTCCATCCACCCGCCGCGCACCGGCCGGCACCGCGACCGATGCGCTGGGCCCCACGGCCACGATGCGGTCGCCCTGCACCAGCACCGTATGGCCGGGGAGCGAGCGCTCGGAATCCATCGGGATGACGGTGACGTTCTCGAACGCCGTGACCTGATCGGCGGATTGCGCGCACGCGGCGGGCGGAAGCACAGCGGCCAGCAGGAGCGCGGCGGCGGGAAGGGCGCGGCACAGGCGGAGGAGCGTCATCGGCGGCGGACCGTGGCGGGTGGATGGGATAGGGATCGTGGTGCAGCGAAAAATTTAGCACCACCATTCTGCATTGCGGCCGGGCGATGCGCCAGCGGATTGGGATGAGGCGTGATCTGCAGGTGGCCGAAGAGCGGCAGGGATGAGCGGGTGAACCCGCTGCTGGGAAAGCGACAAGCCCCGTCAGGCTCGCCGGAGGCTCGCCAAACGGGGCTTCAACTGCTCGTGCGGGCCGGACCGGGCGCGTGTGGCGGACGCGTGGGATTCCGATGGACGGCGTGGGGCGTCGTCCACAATCCGCGCAGGCGGATTTCGTGAATTTCCAGCCGCGGTTTCAACCGCCGAAAACGGAGCCGGCCACCCTCACACCCTCACACCCTCACACCCTCACACCCTCACACCTTCACACCCTCAATCCCGCCGCTCGCAGACGACGATCAGGTCTTCGCTGCTGTGGATGAAGGGCGCGAACTGCCAGTCGCCCCACCAGTCGATGGGCACCAGGCCGGCCTGGCGCAGCAGGGCGTTCCACTCCGTCGCCGTGCGGATGCGC
>DASTVC010000711.1:0-4465 GCA_035759295.1 Longimicrobium sp.
GGCGGCGTGGACTCCACCGCGGCCGCGGGCGCCGCCGTGCCGCCGATCTCGTCCTCGGGCGCGCGGGTGTGCGCCGCGGGCTGCATGGTGTCGGCCGGGGGCGCGGAGGCGCGCGTGCCGGTGCCCTTCCCTCTCGTGGTCGCCATCTCTCGTCTTGCCAGAATCCGGATAAAAGAAGATGCGGGGCGGAGGATGCGAACATCCGCCCCGGCAGGTCAGCCTTCGTGCTTCAGCACCAGAATGCCGAGCGGCGGCAATGTAAGGGGAAGCGACTGCTCGCGCCCGTGCGCCGCCCGCGCCACCGTCTGCACCGTCCCCTGGTTCCCAACGTTGCTGCCGCCGTACACGTCCGCGTCGCTGTTCAGCACCTCGCGCCACGTCCCCGCGCGCGGCGCACCCACGTGGTACGCGTGCCGCGGGATGGGGGTGAAGTTCAGCACGAAGAGCAGCTCGTGCTCGCCGTCCTCGCTGCGGCGGAGGAAGGAGAGGACGGACTGCTCCACGTCGCGGAAGTCGATCCACTCGAAGCCGGTGTGGCTGAAGTCGTTCTCCCACAGCGCCGGCTCGGCCCGGTACAGCGCGTTCAGGTCGCGCATCCAGCGCTGCATTCCCGCGTGCAGCGGCTCGTCGAGCAGGTGCCAGTCCAGCGAGCGCTCCTCGCTCCACTCGCGCCACTGCCCCAGTTCGATCCCCATGAACAGCAGCTTCTTGCCGGGATGCGCCCACATGGCGCCCAGCGCGGTGCGCAGGTTGGCCGCCTTCTGCCAGGCGTCGCCCGGCATCTTGTTGATGAGCGACCCCTTGCCGTGCACTACCTCGTCGTGGCTCAGCGGCAGCACGAACTTCTCGCTGAACGCGTACATCAGCGAAAAGGTCAGGATGTTGAAGTGGTACTTCCGGTGGATGGTCTCCTCGCGCATGAAGCGCAGAAAGTCGTTCATCCACCCCATGTTCCACTTGAGGTGAAAGCCCAGCCCCCCCAGGTGCGGCGGCTGGGTTACGCCGGGCCAGGCGGTGCTCTCCTCGGCGATCATCAGCGCGCCGGGATGGCGGTCGCGGACGGCCGCGTTCAGCTGCTGCATGAACTCGATGGCGTCCAGGTTCTCCCGCCCGCCGTAGCGGTTGGGGATCCACTGCCCCGGCTGCCGCGAGTAGTCCAGGTACAGCATGCTGGCCACGGCATCCACCCGCAGCCCGTCGATGTGGTACTCCTCCAGCCAGAACAGCGCGTTGCTGACCAAGAAGTTGCGCACCTCGTTGCGGCCGAAGTTGAAGACCAGCGTCCCCCAGTCGGGGTGCTCGCCCAGCCGCGGATCCGCGTGCTCGTACAGCGCCGTGCCGTCGAACAGGCGCAGCGCGAACGCGTCCTTGGGAAAGTGCGCCGGCACCCAGTCCAGGATGACACCGATCCCCCGCTGGTGCAGGTGATCCACGAACCAGCGGAAGTCTTCCGGCGTCCCGAAGCGGCTGGTGGGCGCGTAGTAGCCGGTGACCTGGTATCCCCACGACGGATCGTAGGGATGCTCCATCACCGGAAGCAGCTCCACGTGCGTGAAGCCCATGTCGGTGACGTAGTCCGCCAGCGCGTGCGCGGTCTCGCGGTACGTCATGGGCCGATCGCCATCCTCCGCCACCCGCCGCCACGAGCCCAGGTGCACCTCGTACACCGTCATCGGTTCGACGCAGAAGTCCTTGCCGCGCCGGGCCTCCATCCACTCCGCGTCGCCCCATTCGAAGTCGCGCAGGTCCGCGACCTTCGACCCGGTGTTCGGCCGCAGCTCTGCGGCGAAGGCCAGCGGGTCGGCCTTGAGGAACGCGGGTCCGCTGCGGGGCAGGATCTCGTACTTGTAAACGGTTCCTTCGGGGATGCCGGGGATGAAGATCTCCCACACCCCCTGCGCGGGATGGAGGCGCATGGCGTGGCGCCGCCCGTCCCACCGGTTGAAGTCGCCGACGACGCTGACGCGGCGCGCGCTGGGCGCCCAGACGGCGAAGGAGACGCCCTCCACGCCGTCGAGCTCCATGGTCCGCGCGCCCAGCACCTCCCACAGGCGCAGGTGGGTGCCCTCGCCCATCAGGTACAGGTCGAAGTCGCTGATGGCGGGCGCGAACGAATACGGGTCCGCCGCCAGCACCGCCTCGTCGACGCGCAGGCGATACGGAAAGCTCCCCGTGCCGTCGGGCAGCAGCGCCTCGAAAAAGCCGTCTGGATGCACCTGCTCCATCGGCGCCACGTCGCGCCCCTCCGCGTCGGCCACGGAGACGCTCTCCGCGCCGGGCAGAAACGCGCGAACCACGAGCCGCAGCTCGCCGCCGATGGAAACGGTGTGCATGCCCAGCACGCGGAACGGATCCGGGTGCTCGGCGGCCAGGATCTGTTGCAGGTCAACCAGGAGTGTCGCGGAAGCCATCGCCTGCCCGTCTGAGTGTGCGGCTTTGTGGATCGGTCGCGGTGGATGCCGCCAATCCCGTGCCGCGGGGAGGGCAGAGGTGAACGGGTGACAAGGATGATGCGGGTGATGGTGCTCGCCGCGGGTCCCCGGGCTAAAGCCCGGGGCTGGAAATGCCACAAGCCCCGTCTTTGCTCGTTCCTCGCAAAACGGGGCTTCACCTGCTCGCGTTTGCTGGGGCCGGCGCGCGCCGCGTGACCGCGGAAGATTCAGCACGAAGTCGTTCGCCGCGATGCCTCACGACGCGCAGGCCCCGTGCCGACCCGAGCGGTTGAAGCCCCGCCGGGCGAGCTCCGCGAGTCCAGGGCGGGGCTTATGGCCATTCCAGCCCCGGGCTTTAGCCCGGGGTGAGGGTGCCAGCCGCGCCGGGGCCCAGCCGCGATGCCGCGGCCGCATCCATCACCCACACCACCTCCCCGTCCGCCGGCCGCAGGAACTGCGCGGGAAAGCGGAACGGGTCGATGGGACCGCGCAGCACCGTCCACGCGATCACCGCCTTGGCCGCGCCCATCACCGGCAGCTCGATGCGCGCGGCCGCGTTAAGCACCGGCAGCGTGAGGGTGAGGCGCGGCTCGCCCAGCGGAAGGTGCAGGTTGGTCGTCACGGTGCGCCCCCGCTCGCGCAGCGCGTCGCTGAACGGAAAGAGCGACGCCACGTGGCCGTCCGGCCCCACGCCCAGGTGAATCAGGTCGAGTCGCGGCACGCCGGGCCCGAAGAACGCCTCCAGCTCCCTCGCGTACGCCGCCGCGCCCTCCCGTGCGCCCAGCTCGCCGCACATGCGGTGCACGTTGGCGGGCGGGATGGGGACGCGCGAGATGAACGCCTCGTTCGCCATGCGGAAGTTGCTGCGCGCGTGGCCCGGCGGCACGCAGCGCTCGTCGCCCCAGAACAGGTGCACGCCCTCCCACGGGATGCGCGACCGGAACGGCTCTTCGCCCAGCAGCCGGTACGCGCGCACCGGCCCGCTCCCGCCCGTCAGCGCCACGCTGAACCGGCTGCGCGCGCCGACCGCCTGGATCGCCTGCTCCGCGAAGCTTTCCGCCAGGGCGGCGGATGCGGTCTGCGCGTCGGGGTGGATGGCGGCGCGCGCTCCGTTGCGCTCGGTCGACGGGGTGGACGGCGGCTGCGTGGACACGGTGGATGGATGCGCGTACGTTTTGAGGAGCGAGCCCGGCCAACCCCGGGCGGAGGATCGATCGACGACGCCAATCCGGAGACGTGACGTGCTCTTCAGGCGCAACAAGCTGAACGTCCCGCCGCCGCGCCCGCCCGACCTGCCGTTCGACGAGGCGGCGCGCGACGCGCTGGGCGCGGCCACGGCCCAGGCGCAGAAGGCCAACTCCAGCGCCGTGCACGCCGAGCACCTGCTGCTGGCGCTGCTCGAAGACCCGCAGGGCGTGCCGTCGCGGGCGCTGGCCCGCATCGGCGTGGACCCGCAGGTGGTGCAGCGGCGCATCGAGCACGCCGCGCCGCCGCGCCCGTGGGGGGTGCGCGCCCCCGTGCTCCCCTTTGCCGACGATACCAAGGGTGCCATCGAGTTCGCCATGCGCGAGGCCCGCATCGCCGGCGCGCGGGAGGTGGGGACGGGGCTGCTGCTGATGGGCGTGCTGCAGTCGCCACAGGGCGTGCCCTTTCGCGCGCTTGCCCACCTGGACATCACCCCCTCCACCCTGCGCTCCGCCCTCGCTCTGGAGCATCCTCCCACGGACCCTCATCCGCTCGACACCACGGGGTGAAGCCCGCGGCTGGAACGGCCATAAGCCCCGTCTTTGCTCGTTCCTCGCAAAACGGGGCTTCACCTGCTCCCGTAAGCCACACCCGCCACGATTCCGCCGTTTGCGCGAAGCACCCCCGGGTTTCACTCCGAACCGCCCACGTCGAGACGCCGGCGACCCCGCGGATTCACCCGTTCACCCGTTCACCCGTTCACCCGTTCACCCGTTCACCCGTTCACCCGTTCACCCGTTCACCCGTTCACCCGTTCACCCGTTCACCCGTTCACCCGTTCACCCGTT
>DASTVC010000712.1:0-15480 GCA_035759295.1 Longimicrobium sp.
CCGCAAAAGAATGGGCCTCACGCAGAGTCAGCGGAGTTAGCGGAGTTTTCTCGTGCCGTTTCCTCTGCTCGCTAGATCGGAGCTGGGTCGAGGGGAGCGGAGGGCATGGCGCGCCGGTCGGCGAGGCACGATCCCTGGGGCTGTCGGGAACGGGAGAGGGATGGAAAGGCGGCAGGGGGCCATCCGCGTTTTTGGGGAAGGATGCACCTGCTACAGGATCCGCAAAAAGATGGGCTCACACAGAGTTAACAGAGTCAACAGAGTTTTCTCGTGCCGTTTCCTCTGCTCGCGGAACGAAGTCGATAAGTCGGGAATGGGAGAGAGATGGAACGCGGCAGGGGGCCATCCGCGTTTTTGGGGGAGGATGTGGATCGCGGGATGATCTCCGCAGCACACGGGATCAAGTCGATCGCACCACCTGATGCGCGATCTTGAGAACCATCCACCCGCTCCACGATTAGAGGATAAGCGGCGCGCGGGTCCTCCAACGCCCCGGTCAGGCCAGGCGGGCAAACAGCGACTGCCATTGGGGCATCAGCTGGTCCCAGCTCATCCCGGCGGCGAACTCGCGGCCCGCGCGCACGTGGCGCTCGCGCAGGGCGGGATCGGCGTGCAGGCGCGCCAGCCGCGCCGCCAGGTCGTCCGCGCTGGGGAGCGCGTGCTGGACGGCGTGCCGCGAGACGGCGATGAAGGCGGCGACGTCCACCAGCTCGCCGCGCCCCTCCACCAGCTCCTCGCACGCGCTGCAGCGCGTGGCCATCACCGGAACCCCGGCCGCCATGGCCTCCAGAAGGGGCACCCCGAAGCCTTCGCCCGTGGTGGGCAGCGCCATCACGTCCATCAGGTTGTAGATCTCGTTCAGCCCCGCGGGGGTGACGCCGCGGACGACGTCGGCCCGCGTGGAGAACGCCGTGCGCTCGGCCACGCCGTGGCGCCGCACCAGATCCACCAGATCCCACCCGACGTCGCGGGGGTCGGTGTGCAGGTAGAGCAGCGCCTCGTCGCACGATTGCGCGAACCGGGCGAACGCCTCGATCAGGACGGGGAACTGCTTGCGCGTCTGGTTGCGGGCCACGCACCCCACCACGAACCGGCCACCCAGCCCGCGGCTCGCCTGGAGCTCCGCCCGGAGGCCCAGCGGCCGGAAGGTGTCCAGGTCCACCCCGTGGTAGATCATCTCCACCTCCAGGCCGGGGCAGGCGGCCGTGACCTCGCGGTGGCCGAACCAGGAGTAGGCCACCGCCGCGTCGGCCCGGCGCACCACCCGCTCCCAGGCCCGCGGAAACCCCTTTCCGTCCACGGGAAAGTACACCACCAGCCGGTGCGGATGAGGGACCTGCAGGTCCTTGAGCCAGTCGACCATCCACAGGTCCCCCAGCGCGACCAGCACGTCCGGGCGAAAGTGCTGGATGGCGGCGACCGCGGCGTCGCGCCCGAAGAGCCGCGCGTCGGAAGGATAGATGTCGTAGGGGATCGCGGCCCGGTCGTAGGGGCCTCCGGCGTACCCCCAGCCGATGGCCGCAACGTCGTATCCCAGACGCCGCAGGCGGGCGAGGATCTCGCGGGTGACGGTCCCGTATCCCGTACAGGCAAGGGGGCTGTCGCTGATCCAGAGGATTCGCATGGGCGTCCGTGGCCGGGCGTTGGGTTCGCGCGTGTGCAACACCAACCTGCCGCCCCCGCGCGCCCCGTCCCGTATCCCGATCGGCCATCCTCCGCGCCGGATTGGACACGCCGCCGGCACCAGGCGTAATCCAGCAAGGACGGGAGTGTTGACGCCCCTCTCCGGCCGCGCTACGCTCCGTGCATCCACCCGCCGCCGGCACCGCGGGAGCGAACGGGGCTGACGTGACGGACCGTCGTTCCGGATGCCGATCCCGGACGTTCTTCGCGCGACGGGGAACTCTTTCCGGGTGCGCCGGGTTACCTGCTGGCCCCACCCTCCACACCGCACCGCATCCACCCCCGGACATAGGGAACAGAATGCGAAGCCATCGCCCCTTCTCGCCGCTGTTTCTCTTTGCCGCGCTCGCGGTTCTGGCGGGCTGCACACATCGCATCCCTGCTCCGCCCCCGCCGCCGCCTCCCCCGCCGGCCCCGATGACCGCCCCGCCCCCGCCGCCCCCTGTGGCGGGGTATTACAATGGCGCCGAACGCGCGCGGGGGGACCAGGGAGTTCCGCGCGACACGACGGGGTTCAACACCGAGGAGTACCGGCTGATCGAGGAGAACCCGTTCCGCGACGTGACGGCGAACCCGCTTTCCACCTTCGCCATCGACGTGGACGCGGCCTCGTACAGCAACGTGCGGCGCTTTCTTCGCGGGGGCACGCTGCCGCCGCGCGACGCGGTGCGCATCGAGGAGCTGATCAACTACTTCGACTACGACTACGCCGATCCCACCGGCGAGCACCCGTTCTCCATCACCACGGAGGTGTCGGCGGCGCCGTGGAACCCGCGGCACCGGCTGGTGCACGTGGGGCTGCAGGGGCGGCGGATGGAGCAGCGCGAACTGCCGCCCGGCAACCTGGTGTTTCTGCTGGACGTGTCGGGGTCGATGAACGAGCCCAACAAGCTGCCGCTGGTCAAGGAGAGCATGCGCCTGCTGGTGAACCAGCTGCGGCCGCAGGACCGCGTGGCCATCGTGGTCTACGCCGGCGCCGCCGGGCTGGTGCTGCCCAGCACGCCGGGGAATGAGCGCGCGCGCATCCTGGAGGCCATCGACAACCTGTCCGCCGGCGGCAGCACGGCGGGCGGCCAGGGGATCGTGCTGGCGTACGAGACGGCGCGGCAGTCGTTCATCCAGGGCGGCAACAACCGGGTGATCCTGGCCACCGACGGCGACTTCAACGTGGGCGTGAGCAGCGAGTCGGGGCTGGTGCAGCTGATCGAGCAGAAGCGCGACCTGGGGATCTTCCTCACCGTCCTGGGCTTTGGCACCGGCAACTACAGCGACGCGCGGATGGAGCAGCTGGCCGACCACGGCAACGGCAACTACGCCTACGTGGATGACGACGCCGAAGCGCGGAAAGTCCTGGTGCGGGAGATGGGCGGCACCCTTGTGACCATCGCCAAGGACGTGAAGGTGCAGGTGGAGTTCAACCCCGCGAAGGTCCGCGCGTACCGGCTGATCGGGTACGAGAACCGGGTGATGGCGGCGGAGGACTTCAACAACGACCGCAAGGACGGCGGCGAGCTGGGCGCAGGCCACTCCGTCACCGCGCTGTACGAGATCGTCCCCGTGGGCGTCGACACGCCGGTGCCGGGGACCGATCCCCTGCGCTACCAGCAGGTTGCGCCGCGCCCCGGCGCCGCGGGCGCGGACGAGCTGATGACGGTCAAGCTGCGCTACAAGGCGCCGGAGGGCGAGTCCAGCTGGCTGATCGAGCAGCCGGTGCGCGACCGCGGGGTTGAGCTGGCGCGCACCAGCGACGACTTCCGCTTCGCCGCCGCGGTGGCGCAGTGGGGAATGCTGCTGCGCGACTCGCAGTTCAAGGGGAATTCCACCTGGTCGTCCGCGGCGGAGCTGGCCGGCGGCTCGCTGGGCCACGACGAGCACGGCTACCGCGCCGAGTTCGTGACCCTGCTCAACGCCAGCCGCCGCATCGCCGAGGTCCAGCACCCCGCCGACGGCACCACCCGCGGCGCCGAGCACTGACGAGCGCCGTCCCCCAGTCCCGAGACAGGGCTGGGTCCGGAACGGCAACGGCGAGGGGTTCAGAGGGACAGAGAACGGCCAGAGGAACAGAGGACAACCAATCTTCCTCTGTTCCTCTGGCTTTTGTCTGTCCCTCTGTACCCCCTCGCTTTTCCGCGAAGCCAGCCTGACCGTGGACCGGCTCGTGCGCGCGGAGGGCAGGCCTGCGTGAGGCAGGCGAGATCCTTAGGTCATGCGCAGGCGGTTGCGTGGATTCGGGTTGCGCGCGGCGCTCCCTCAGCTGTCTTCTTCCGGTTTGCGTATCGAGCGCTCCAGTCGCTCTGCGACGTAGATGGTGTGCCAGATCTTCAGGCCCGGATGCGCGCGCGCCCGCACGACCTCTACCGCCAGCCCCGCGGCGCGAAGCGCCTTTTCGAAGGCAGCGTTCGGCTCGGCGGACCAGTAGGCGAGGCGGCCGCCGGGGCGCAGCGCCGCCGCAGCGCGACGGATGCCCTGGGCGCGGTACAGCCCTGCGTTGCCGCGCGTCGTCAGCGGATCGGCGCCGTTATCCACGTCCAGCATGATGCCGTCGAAGCCGCGGACATTCTCCTGCAGCACGTTGGCGACGTCGTCGTGGCGCAGGTCCACGCGCGGATCCGCCAGCGCGTCGGCGGCGAGGGCGTAGTCGGGGTTCCGGTTCCAGCGGATCACCTCCTCCACGATCTCCGCCACCACCACCTGCGCATCCGCCGCCAGCCAGCGCAGCGCCGCCCGCAGCGTGAACCCCAGCCCCAGCCCGCCGATCAGCACGCGCACCCCCTCGCGTTCGGCCAGGGGCGCGCAGACCCGATCGGCCAGCACGTCTTCGGAGTGGTGCCGGCGGGTGGACATCAGCTCCTCGCCACCCACCCGGATCACGTAGTCCCCGTCGTGGTGGTAGAGCGTCAGCACCGACCCGTCCGGTGCCACGGCTTCACCCAGGCGCTCGACTCGTTTCACGCGTGTGCTCTACGGGTGGATGGAGGGGAGGGGCGGATGATAGCGGTGTCGTTCTGAGGCGGAAAGTGGTTCCACGGCTCGTCGACGGGGATCGAACTGGCGCCAGACAGGGCCCCCTCTCCCCCGGCCCCTCTCCCCCGCTGCGCGGGAGAAGGGGGAGAATTCGATCGCGCTCGACAGGCTGCGCCCGCATCCTCCTTCCCAGCGCGCGCCGGACGGTCGGCGCGCGTCACCTCTCTCCCGCGCTGTTTGCGGGGGAGAGGCCGGGAGAGGGGGCTACCCGCGGGCGCAGACCGATGCTGTTCGCAACCGGGAGTATCCTTCCGAAAACAAAAAACCTCCCCCGGCAGTTTCGGGGGAGGTGGGCGGGTGGTGCCCGCCCGGAGGGGGCGCGCAGATCCAACCAAAGCGGTCAGACCGCCGCCAGTTCCTCGGACTCGGCGGGTGCAGTGGCCGCGGATTCCACCGGGACCGCGGCGGCGGGGAGGGTGAACTGGAAGATGCTCCCCGCGCCCAACTCGCTCTCCACCCAGATCCGTCCCCCGTGCGCCTCCACGATGCCGCGGGCGATGGTCAGGCCCAGGCCCAGGCCGCGCCGGTCGGCCTCGTGCGCCTGCCAGAAGCGCCCGAACACGTGCGGCAGCGCCTCGGGCGAGATGCCGCTGCCGGTGTCGATCACCGAGATGCGCAGGTCGTCACCCTCGCAGGCGGCGGCCAGGGTGACGGTGCCGCCCTCGGGGGTGAACTTGATGGCGTTCCCCACCAGGTTGCTGATCACCTGCATGATGCGCGCGGCGTCCACCCGCACCCGCGGCAGCCCCTTGATCCCCCGCGTGCCGAAGGTGATGCCGGCCGCCTCCGCCAGCGGGCGCAGCATGGCGGCGGCCTCGGACAGCAGCAGCGAGACGTCCTCGTCCCTGGGCGAAAGCGCCATCCTGCCGCCGGTGATGCGCGACACGTCCAGCAGGTCCTGGATGAGCCGGTTCATCCGCTCTGCCGAGCGCTTTACCGTGCCCAGGTGGCGCCGGTGAAAGGCGTGCTCCGCGTCGTCGGCCGTGGTGTCGAGCAGCAGCTCCGCGCCCAGCGAGATGGTGGACAGCGGGTTGCGCAGGTCGTGCGCGACCACGGCCAGCATCTCGTCGCGGGCACGGGTGGCGGCCTGCGCCTGCGCGAAGAGGCTGGCGTTCTCCACCGCCAGCGCGGCGCGGGTGGCCAGCTCCTGCGCCAGCGCCAGGTCGTCCGCGCCGAAGCGGCGGCCCGACTCCGCCGACACCAGCGTGATCCCCCCGATGGGCCGGTCGCCGGCGCGCAGCGGCACCAGCATGGCCGAGCGCGGCCCGATGGCCCCCACCACCGCCTCCATGGCTTCCCCCCGCCCCGCCACCTCGCGCACGAACGACTCCGGCACGTCGGAAAGAAGCACCGCCTCGCCCGTGGCAAACATCGCGGCGAAGGGGTGGTGCCGCGTGCGCTCGCGGGGCGCCAGGGAGCGGATCATCCCCTCCTTGGCCGGGTCCACGTGCGCCGCGCCCACCTGCCGGTAGCTGTCGTCCGCCTCCAGCACGTCGACCACGCACAGGTCCGCCACCTCGGGCACGGCCAGGCGGGCCAGCTGCGCCAGCGTGGTGCAGGTGTCGAACGAGGTGGCCAGCACGCGGCTGGCCTCGGCCAGGAACGCGGCGCGCCGCTCGGCCCGCTCGGCCTCTTCGCGCGCCTTGCGCTGGCGGACGTACAGGTCGCGCGTCTGCAGCAGGTTGCGCACGCGCAGCAGCACCTCGACCACGTCGAACGGCTTGGTGAGAAAGTCGCGCGCGCCGCCGGAGAGTGCCCGCTCGCGCGCCTGGGTGGTGACGTCGGCGGTGAGCACCAGCACAGGCACGTAGTCCCCTTCCGGCACAAACTCCTGCAGCTCGCGAAGGACGGTGTGGCCGTCCTTGAACGGCATGTGCAGGTCCAGCAGCACCAGGTCGGGGAGGTGCTCGTCCATCAGCGCAAGCACCTTGCGCGGGTCGGTGGTGCGGACGAGCGACGTGTATCCCTCGGAGCCCAGGAAGCCCTCCAGCAGGTCGAGGTTGGCTTCCTCGTCGTCCACCATCAGGATGGTGCAGCCGGTGAGCGCGTCGGAGTTCATGGGTAGGGCACTTCGAATGAGGGTCCCCGGCAGGCTGTCCGCTCGGACGGGTGAATGATGCTCACCGGGCGCGCGTGCCGCATGGGAAAGATGACCCATCCACCCGCTTCGTCCTAGACAAATCGCTCTCGTCAGGAGCCAACAGCGCTCACGCGGAGACGGCGGAGGGCGCGGAGGCGCGGAGAACAGAAGAATGGACCACAACCGAGTATACGGAGGGCGAAAATAGAGCACCGAGAAAGCGGACGGTGTCATTCTGAGAGAGGCGCGCGCTCTGGACCTGCCAGCCGCGCCCTTGCCTGTGCGCCGACCGAAGAATCTCTACGATGGGCGCACGATTCCGTCGGCTACGTCGGCCTCTGCGCGAGAGGCGCCCGTTCCCGATAAAGATTCTTCGGTCGGCGCACAGGCCCTGGTGCGGGAAGACGGTTTTGCGCGGCGCCTTCCTCAGAATGACACCGTTCTTCTGGGCGCAAGTCTTTGTGCGGGTTCGGTATGAGATGTTGGGGGGGATGCAGAAAACGCGGAGGCGCGGCAAGATGCTCTCTCGCCGCGCCTCCGCGAACTCCGCGTCTCCGCGTGAGGCCGTCCGTCAGGCGGCCGCGGCGGGCTCCGGATGGGGGAGCAGGCGGTCGATGGTGGACAGGAACTCGTCCACGTCCAGCGGCTTGGTGAGGTACGCGTCCGCGCCCTGGGCCCGTAGCCGCTCGATGGTGCGCGGCGTGGCGTCGGCGCTGATCATCACCACCGGGATGCGTGCGGTGCGCTTGTCGGCCCGCAGGCGGCGCAGCACCTCGTCGCCCTGCACGTCGGGAAGGTGCAGGTCCAGCAGCACCAGATCGGGCACGTGCTCGGCCGCCAGCTCCGCCCCCAGCCGCCCCTGCAGCGCCGGGATCGTCTTCCACCCCGGCCGCGAGGCCAGGATGGTCTCCACCAGGCTCAGGTTGGCCAGGTTGTCCTCCACGTACAGCAGCGTCACCGGGCTGGTGGTGGGCGCGGGAAGGTCCCGCGGCGCCGAGGGGCCGGAGCGGAGGGCCAGGCCCTCCACCGGGTCGCGGCTCAGCGCCAGCTCCAGGGCAAAGCTGCTCCCCGCCTCGTCGCTGCGCTCCAGCACCATCTGCCCCCCCATGGCCTCCACCAGCCGTTGCGAGAGCGCCAGCCCCAGCCCCGTCCCCTCCACGTCGCCGAACTCCGCGCCCAGCCGGGCGAAGGGGACAAAGAGCTGGTCCAGCTTTTCGGGCGCGATCCCCACGCCGGTGTCCTGCACCCGCAGCCGCACCCGGGGGTCCCCGCCCTCCCCGGCGGAGATCATCTCCCACCCCAGCCGCACCTCGCCCCCCGGGCGGTTGTACTTGACCGCGTTGGACAGCAGGTTCAGCAGCACCTGCACCAGCCGTTGCCGGTCGGCCCGCACGAACACCTCCGCGCCGGGAATCTCCATCCCCTCCAGCTCGATGCCGCGCTGCGCCGCCAGCGGCCGCGCCAGCACCATGGCCTCGTTGAGCACCGCGTCCAGCCGCACCGGCTCCAGCGACAGCTGCTGGCGTCCGCTCTCGATGCGGGCGATGTCGAGCACCTCGTTGATCAGCCGCAGCAGGTGGCGGCCGGCGGTAAGGATGTGCTGCACCCCGCGCTGCTGGTGCTCCGGCAGCGCCGCCCGCTCCAGCAGCTGCGCAAAGCCCAGAATGCTGTTCATGGGCGTCCGCAGCTCGTGACTCATCCGCGACAGGAACTCGCTCTTGGCGCGGTTGGCCGTCTCCGCCTCGGTCGTGGCGCGGCGCATGGCCTCTTCGGCCAGGCGGCGCTCCGTCACGTCGCGGGTGTTGGCCACCAGCCCCTCGTCCGCCGAATCCGGCGAGAGCGTCTGCCCGAACGCCTCCAGATAGCGCCAGCTGCCGTCGCGGTGGTGAAAGCGGTACTCCACGTGCCCGGTAATGCCGGGGGTGGCGAACACCCGCTGGATCTCGGCCGCCACCAGCGGGGCGTCGTCGGGGTGGATGAACTCGAAGGCGCTGCGCCCCACCAGCTCCTCGGGGGCGTAGCCCAGCATCCCCAGCGACGACGGGCTCATGAACGTCATCACCCCGGACGGGTCGACGATGGCGATGGTGTCCTTGCCGTTCTCGATCAGCCGGCGAAAGTGGTGCTCGCTGCGGCGCACGGCGTCCTCGGCCTCGCGCCGCTCGGTGATGTCGCGCGTGTTGAACACCAGCCCGCCCTCCGCCGAGTCTGGGAGCAGCGTGCGCCCGAAGGTCTCCAGCAGCCGCCAGCTGCCGTCCTTGTGGCGGAAGCGGTACTCCGCGCTCTTCGTGACGCCCGGCGTCTTTACCGTCCCCGCGATCGCCGCCAGCCCGGCCGGCAGGTCATCGGGATGGACGAGGTCGAACACGCTGCGGTCGGCCAGGTCGCCCGGGGCGTAGCCCAGAATGCGCTCCATCGACGGGCTCTGGTAGCGGATGATCCCCGTCTCCGGGTCCAGGATGACGATGATGTCGTGCCCGTTCTCGATCAGCGCGCGGTAGCGCTCCTCGCTCTCGCGCAGCGCCGCTTCCGCCAGCCTCCTCGCCGTCACGTCGCGGGTGTTGATGACGATGCCGTCCGCGGGATCATCCGTGAGCGTCTTGCCCACCGCCTCGACAAAGCGCCACTCGCCGCACCTGGCGCGGTAGCGGAACTCCGCGGAGCCCGTCATCCCCGGGTTGGCGGCCACGCCGGCCAGCGCGACGGCGACGTGCGCGTGGTCGTCCGGATGGACGCGATGCCACGCGCTGGTGCCCAGCCCCTCCTCCACCGTGTAGCCGTACATCCGCTCGATGGCCTCGCTCTCGTAGCGGATGGTGCCGTCGGGGCCGATGATGGACACCAGGTCCGACGCGTGCTCGATGAGCCGGCGAAAGTGCTCCTCGCGGGCGCGCAGGGCCTGCTCCGCCTCCACCCGCTCGGTGATGTCGCGCCCCACGGCGATCACCGCGTCCTGGCCAAAGTAGGTGGACCGCGCCAGCGACAGCTCCTTCGGGAAGACGCTGCCGTCCTTGCGGCGGCCCCACCACTCGAAGCGCTGCGGCTCGCCCGCCACCGCGCGCTCGAAGCGCGCCATGGTGTCGGCCAGGTCCACCTTCTCGTCGGCCAGGATCTCCGGCGTGGTGCCGATCAGCTCGTCGCGGGTGTAGCCGTACGTGCGCAGCACCGCCTGGTTCACGTTCAGGAAGCGGCCTTCCAGGTCCTGGATGTAGACCAGCTCCGTCAGGTGGTCGAACAGGCCGCGGTAGCTTTCCTCGCTGGCGCGCAGGGCGGCCTCGGCCTGCTTGGCGGCGGTGATGTCGCGCACCACGGCCGCCAGCTCGCCCAGCACCAGCGGCATCAGGCGGGCCTCGTAGGTGCGGACGTCGCCGTCCGGCAGCTCCAGCGCGTACTCCATCTGCGCCACCTGCCCCGTCGCCCGCACCCGGGCCGCCGCGTCGTCGAACTTCTGCCCCACGTCGGGGGGCAGCACGTCCTGCATGCGGCGGTTCAGGAACGCCTCGGGGGGCACGTACAGCCCGTTCTCGGCGCCGGCGCGGTAGGAGAGGATGCGGCCGTCGTCGGCCAGGCGAAAGTACAGGTCGGGGAGGGCGCGGAAGACGACCTCCAGCTCCAGCGTGCGCTGCAGCAATTCTTCGCGCGCGGCGCGGTGCTGCTGCACCTCGGCGGCCAGCGCGTCGTTGGCGTGCGCCAGCTCGCGGGTGCGCTCGTCCACCCGCTGCTCCAGGTCCTCGTTGGCCTCCAGCGCGATCAGCGCGGCGGCGTGCTCGTCCACCAGCCGAAGCCGCGTCAGCGCGGCGCCGGCGATGGCGGCCAGCGCCTCCACCACGCACGCCTCCTCGGCCCCGAACCCCTGCGCGCCGGTGACGACGAGGACGCCCAGCGGCTCGCCGTCCGCCAGCACGGGGGCGCTGAGCACCGCGGGGGCCCCGGGGCGGGAGGGAACGGCCTGCGGGCGGCGCTCGCGCACGGCCCGCCAGCCCATCTCGTCGTGCCCCGCGGCCAGCGCGGGAAAGGCGGCGTGGTAGCGCAGCGAGTCTGCCGCGGCGTCGTAGCTGGCGAAGCGGAACCCCTCGCACAGCAGCGCGGCGGCGCAGGCGCGGCGCAGCACCGTCGCCAGCTCCTTCGGCGTCTGCGCCGCGGCGGCGCCGGAGGCGGCGTCCGCGATCGCGGCGATGCGTGCGGCGCCGGCCTCGCGGCCGCGATCTATGTCCAGAGCCGGGGCGGCTTCCTGCTCCGCCTCGCCGGCTGAAAGCGGGAAAACGGCCGCAAGGGCCGGGGCGTCGTCGCCGCCGGCCCCGCGGCCGTGATCTATGTTCAAAGCCGGGGCGAGGGTCTGGTTCGCCGCGTCGGCTGAAGATGGGGTGGAAGGCGTACCGCGCATGGGCGGCTGGCTCCGTTTGGGTTCTGCTGCAAGCCGTGCTCGGCTCGACGTGCTACAAGATGCCGCGCCGCCTCGAACCGGGCATGGTGCAGATGACCCATGCCGCGTGCTCGCCGTGGAATCAGCCTGCATCCACAAAACAGCGCCTCACGCGGAGACGCGGAGGCGCGGAAGAAGGAGAGAGACGCAGAACTCAAAAGAGATTCGCCTCACACGCACTCAGAGACGGGATCGTCGCGAGTGCCGAAAATCCTTGTAATGATGAATTCTTGACGTTCCGGAAGGGTCTGTCTGGATGACGGGACCGGCATCACACCGAATCCAAAAAAGACCTGGCACGCAGAGGAAGCAGGGGAAGCAGAGAACCTGCCTGCGAAATTCCCGCTTTTCTCTGCTTCCTCTGCGTGAGAACCTGCAGTTGGGGAATAATGAATGTATTTGCGGATCCACGTGCCTTTTTCGTGCATCAACCTGCGAATGACTCACGTGGAGACGCCGAGGGCCACCAGCACCGCCATCCCCAGCAGCCCGGCGACCGCGACGCCGCGCAGCACGTTGCGCGGCACCCAGCGCCGCAGCACCACGCCGGCCGTCGCAGCGAACACGGCCTTGGTCGACACCGCCAGGCTCGCGGCGATCCAGACGATCACCGGCGCGTCGTAGCGCACGCTGAGCGTGGCGGCGGTGAGCTGGCCGGGATCTGCCCATTCGGTCAGGAACACCGCCACGAACGCCAGCACCACCGGGTGGGTGCCGCGGCCCTCCGGCGCCGTCTGCGGTGCGCCGGCCCCGCCGTCTTCTCCCCGCCACACCAGCACCGCGGCGCCCAGGATCGTGGCCACCGCGACTCCTCTCACCAGCCCTTCCGGCAGCAGCAGGATCGTCCGGCCCAGCAGCACCGCCACCGCCATCTTGCAGGTCACCGCCGCCGCCACCCCGGCCAGCACCGGCAGCGGCCGAAAGCGCGCCGCCAGGCTGGCCACCGTGTACAGCGACCGGTCGCCCGCGATCTCCACCGCGATCACCGCCGCGTACGTGAGCAGGAAGATGGAAAGCAGCGTAGGCATGGGGGACGTCTCGTGGGGAGTTTCCGCCGGGAGGACGCGGGGGCGCGGCACGGAGGCCCGCCGGGAGAGAACGCCCGGCGAACCTCCGTGGGGGAGAGACTACTTGGGCGCGCGCAGGACGAAGGTGTTGCCGCCGACCACGCGGCCACCCTCCTCCTGCTTGATCGTGATGGTCACGTCGGCCGTGCCGGCAGCCGGCCGCGTAAAGGTGAGCGTCGCCTTCAGCCCGCCCCTGGGAAGCGGAACCCCTGCGAGCCGCCCGCCGCGTTCGATCCGGTCAAGCCTGAAGAAGCGCCCGTCGGGCGCGGCGGCCGCCAGCGGCGCGGGCATCGCCGCGGAGGTCAGCCCCTGCGCCGTCCCCGTCCGGGTGGACGGGAGCGACAGCCCCACCGTCCACCCCACCGCCTGCGACGGGTCGATCACGATGTCGGCGGTGGCCTGCGTGGAGGCGTGGAACTCCAGCGGCACCTGCACCGCCGCCGCCGTCGGCGCATCGACGATGGTCAGGTTGCGGAGCCCGGTCCGCTTCTCGTTCGGCACCAGCACGCCCACGTTGAGGACCTTGCTGGCGGCGGGGATCGGGTTCGAGGGCGAGTCCATCACCACAAGCAGGCAGGTGTGCGCCGCCGCCGTGGCCGGCGTAGCCCAGTCCCACTCCAGCACCGACGGCTCCACCGTCGAGAGCACCGTCACCGTCTTGGGGGGCCCCACCGGGGCCCACCCGCTCGGCGACACCGGGTTGTTGGGCCATGAGGTCCAGAAGTCGGCGGGGAGCTGGGGAAGCCCCGCCGAGGCGTTGGCGAACATGACCCGCACCGTCACCTGGCTCCCTGGCAGGATGCCCCGGTTGTGCAGCTGCACGTATACGCGGTTGGTCTTTCCCCGCTGCGCGTTGCGTTGCTGCAGCCGCGACTCCATCACCACGTAGTCCACGGACGAGACCGGGAACTGGAACGACGCCGGATTGCCCTCCGCCGCGTCCACCTTGATGTCGGCGCACTGCCACCAGTAGAGCGTGTCTCCCAGGCCCACCCCCTGCAGCGGGTCGGCGAACGCCGCCGTCACCGGGCTGGGCGCGGGGGTGCGCCGGCCGGTGTCCATCAGGTTGTCGCGGAAGAACAGGTCCACGTTGGGCATCGCGGCCACGTCCAGCCGCCGCTCCCACAGCCCGCGCCCGTGCGTGGCCGCGCGCAGCAGCCGCGTGGGCCCGTGCAGCCGCAGGTCGAACACCGCGCAGTTGGGAAGCCCGCTGCTGAACAGCGCCCAGCTCCCGCCCGCGTTCTGCGTGGAGAACACGCCGATGTCGGTGCCCACGTAGTAGGTGTTGGGCGCGGCCGGGTCGATGGTCACCGCGTTGGCCGGCACGTCGGGGAGCCCGGGGCTGATCGCCGCCCACGTGGTGCTGGCGGCGCCGACCGTCCCCGTCCACACGTGCGCCGTGCCAAAGCCGGAGAGTGTCACCACCACGCGGTTGAGGTTGTCCGGTCGCACCGCGAGGTCGGTCACGTAGCGCGGCGGCAGCGGCGCGGCGGAGATCAGCTTGGGCGTCCACACTGCCCCGCTCTTGGTCAGGCGGTACACCTGCCCGGTCTCCGTCCCCGCGTAGATCAGGGTGGAGTTGACGAACTGCAGCGCCGAGACCTTGCCGACGATCCCCGGCAGCAGCACGTGGGTGGGCCAGCCGCCGGTGCCCTGCGCCCCGTCGATGTTCACCTGGTCGGTGCCGAAGGCCAGGTTCTGCGGGTTGGTGGCGTCCATCGCCATGGGCGGATAGAACGGCGCGGAGCCCTGGATCCCCGCGTTCACCATCACCCAGCTCCCGAACGCGCCGCCCGTGGTCGACCGCTTGGGCGTCGCGCCGTAGTAGGTGCTCAGCACGTTGCGCGGCTGCACCGTGTCGATCTCGCAGAAGCCGCCGTCGCCGTCGTCCGCGTGGTAGAACACCGGGCTGTTGCGGAACTGCTCGGTCCCGTTGTCCTGCGTCCCCCCGAACACCACCGCGTCGGAGGTGGGATGCTGGGCGATGAACTCGTACTGGGTGATGCAGGGCCCCTCGTTCACCGCGTCGTTCCAGGTGGCCCCGCCGTCGGGCGAGCGGTAGATCCCGCCGTCGTTTCCCGCCCAGATCACCTGGGGATTGGTGGGATCGAAAGCCAGCGCGTGGTTGTCGGGGTGGATGGTGGCGCCCACGTTCACGATGCTCCAGGCAGAGCCCGAGAACGTGGCCTTCCAGAGCGAGATCCCGCTCAGGTAGACAAGGTTGGCGTTGGTGGGGTGCACCGCGACGTTCAGGTTGTAGAACCCCTGCCCGCCAATGCCGCCGCCCGGCAGCGGGATCGCGGTCCACGAGGTACCCCCGTTCGTGGTGCGGTAAAAGCCGTTCACCGCGTACGCCGCGTCGGCGATCAGCGCGTACACCGTCTGCGGCGCCGAGGGCGCCACCGCCAGCGCGATGCGCGAGATGCCGCCGGCCGGGAGCCCGGCGGTGAGCTTGGTCCACGCCGGGGTGGCAGCCGAGGCGTTGGTGGTGCGGTAGATCCCCTGCCCCCAGACCGCCGCGTAGACGGTGGTCGGCGTCGCCGGGTTGATGCTGACGTCGGTAGCGGGGACGTTGGCGGGGATGCCGCTCGACATCGGCATCCAGGTCACGCCGCCGTCGGTGCTGCGGTAGACGCCCTTTCCCGTGGCCCCGAACAGGCGCGTGGTGGCGCCGGGGGTGACCGCGAGGCGCGAGAAGCGGGTGCCGGTGAAGGTGGCCTGGGCCAGCATGGTCCAGCTGGCACCCGCGTTGGTGCTCTTGAGCACGCCCGCGCCGTAGTAGCTGTCGCCCGAGAAGTTCCCCTCCCCGGTGCCGGCGTAGACGATGGACGGGTTGGACGGGTCGATGGCGATGGCGCCGATGGCCAGCGACAGCTCGTTGTCCGAGGTCGGCGCCCAGTTCTTTCCGCCGTCCGTGGTCTTCCACACGCCCCCCTGAGCGGCGCCCAGGTAGACGGTGTTGGGCGCGCCGGAGGGGATGGCGATGGAGGTTACCCGGCCGGTCACCATCACCCGCGCGGACGAATAGGTCTGCCCCTTGGGGATGGCGGTGGGGCCGAGCTGCACCCAGTTGCTGGTGCCCGGCACCGGCGCCATGGTCACGTCGACCTCGCCCACGATGCCGATGCCGGGAATGGCGATCGCCTCGGGCGCGGCGGGTGCCGGCGGCGCAACGGGAGTGGGGGGCGCGCCCGGCGCGGCGT
>DASTVC010000713.1:0-6371 GCA_035759295.1 Longimicrobium sp.
GCGCGTAGACAATGCCGTCCAGTGCGCCCAGCTCGTCCCGCGCGCGCTCCACGACGGCCCGCAGCGCGTCCCCGTCTCCCAGCTCCGCGCGGAGCAGGAGCGGCGCGACGCCGCGCGCTTCGAGCCCCCGCAGCCAGGCCACCGTGTGCACGATGGGGTCGGGGTGCGGGGCGGCCAGGAGCGCGTCCCACTCCGCGTGATCCGGCAGCGCGGGATCGACGACCAGGGCCAGCCGCGCATCCAACGAGCCGGCCAGGTGCTCCATCAGCACGCCGCCCGAGCCGGTGGCGGCGCCGCAGAACAGGTATGCCCCGCCGCGCCGCACGCCGTCTTCCGCGGCGGAATCCACCGCGGCCGCCGGCGTCCAGCTGCGCACCCAGCGCAGCGAGCCGCGCAGCGCCGTCTCCGCATCGGCCGCATCCGCCGTGACCTCCGCAAGCAGCTGGTCCGCGAGCCGGCCGATTCCGCCCGCGCGCGGCTGGACATCCACCGTGCGGCAGACGACGTGCGGGTGCTCGCGCGGGAGCGCCGCGATGGCGCCCAGCACCGCCGCGCGCGCCGGATGGACGGACTCGCCGCCGGCCACGTCCTGCACCCCCGCCGTCACCACCGTCACGCGCAGCGGATCAGCGGTCTCGCGCGCGAACGCAGCGGCGATGGCCGCCACGGAGCCGAATCCGCGCGCGTGCGCATCCGCATCGTCCGCATCATCCGTATCGATCCCCCACAGCTGCACCACGTGGGCGGGGCGGGCGCCGGCGGCATCCAGCGCCTCGCGCAGGGCGGCCAGGTCCGCGCCGGAGCCCGGGCGCACCGTCCACGCGCCCTCGCCCGCGCGGCCGAAGCGCTCGCCCGCCTGCGCCACCGCCACCGTGTGCCCCCGCGCCCGCAGCCGCGCCGCCAGCGCCGCGCCGACGCCCACCGCGTCCGCGAGCACCAGCCAGCGCGCCGGCTCCATCTCCGTCGAAGCGGGAAGCGCGGCCCGCGTCCAGCCGGGAACGTGCAGCCACCCGGTTGCATCCCCCGGCCGCGCGGCGACGGCCGGTGCGGACCCGAACGCCGGCCGCTCCAGCCAGTGGCGTCGGCGCTCGAAGGGATACGTCGGCAAAGGGATGCGCCGCAGCCGCTCGTGCGCGTGGACGGCTTCCCAATCCACCGGCACGCCGGCCGCCCAGAGCCGGCCCGCCGCGCCCAGCAGGTGCGCGCTGTCCGGCTGGCGCTCGTAGGCGTGCGGCATGGACGCGATGACCGCGGGCGCATCATCCCCCCACACGTCCAGCTGCGAGGCCAGCATCCGCAGCCCGTGGCCCGGCCCCGTCTCCAGCAGCACGCGGATCCGCTCGCGCGCCACCGTCTCCACGCCGTCGGAGAATCGCACGGTGCTGACCAGGTGGCGCGACCAGTACGACGGGTCCGTGGCCTGCGCGTTGGTGATCCACCGCCCCGTGACGGACGAGGCGAACGGCAGCCTGGGCGCGTGGAGCTTGATTCCGCGCAGCAGACCCGACAGCCGCTCGGCGACCGGCTCCATCATCGCGGAGTGGAAGGCGTGCTGCAGGGGAAGGCGCCGCCAGACGATGCCGCGCTCCTCCATCTCCGCCTGCACCGATTCCAGGTCCGGCACGGGGCCGGAAAAGACGGTGATCTCCGGCCCGTTGATGGCGCCGATCGACAGTCCCCCGCGCAGCAGCGACGCCGCCTCGTGCGGGGGCAGGGAGACGCCCATCATCCCCCCGGGCGGCATCTCCGCCACCAGCCGCGCGCGCTCCGCCGTCAGCACCAGCGCGTCTTCCAGCGACCACACGCCGGCCACCGTGGCCGCCACGTACTCGCCGAGGGAATGCCCCACCATCGCCGCCGGGCGGATGCCCCACGCCATCCACAGCTTCGCCAGCGCGTATTCGGTGATGAACAGCGCCGGCTGGGCCAGCCGCGTCACGTTCAGCCGCGCGCCGGGGTCGTCGGGCGCGGCGGCGGTGCGGCCCAGCATGGCGCGCAGGTCGATGGCCGGCGCGGCGCCATCCACCTCTTCCCGCCCGCCGGCGGGATACAGCACGTCGCGCAGGTCCACTTCCAGCACGGGGCGCAGGATGTCGGCGCAGCGGTCCACCGTCTCGCGGAAGACGGGCTCTGTCTCGTACAGCCCGCGCCCCATCCCGGGGTAGTGGCTCCCCAGGCCGGGAAAGAGGAAGGCGACGGGGCGCGGCCCGCCCGGCGCCGTGCCGCCGAAGACGCGCTCCGGCGCGCGGGCCTCCAGCGCCTCCGCGGCCTCCGCGGCGGAGCGGGCCACCAGCGCGCGGCGATGTTCGAAGGCACGCCGCCCCACCTGCAGCGTCCAGGCGGCGTCGCACACGGCGGTCTCCGGGTGCGCGCGCAGGTGCGCCGCCAGCCGGTCCGTCTGCGCCTCCAGCGCCTCCGGCGTCCGCGCGGAGAGGGTGAGCAGGTGCCAGGCGCGCGCGGGCGCGGAGGGCTCCGGCGGCGGCGCCTGCTCAAGGACCACGTGCGCGTTGGTCCCCCCGATCCCGAACGACGACACCCCGGCCCGCCGTGGCGCCCCGCCCTCCCCCGTCCACCGCCGCAGCTCCGTGTTGACGAAGAAGGGGGATGATGCGAAGTCGATCTGCGGATTCGGGCCCGCGTAGTGCAGCGAGGGCGGGATCTCCCCGCGCTCCACCGCCAGCGTGGCCTTGATGAGCCCCGTCGCGCCCGCGGCCGCGTCCAGGTGGCCCACGTTGGTCTTCACCGAGCCCAGCGCGCAGAACCGCTTCCGCTCCGTCTCGCCGAACGCCTGGGTGAGCGCGGCGACCTCGATGGGATCGCCCAGCGCCGTCCCGCTGCCGTGCGCCTCCACGTAGCCCAGCGTGTTCGGATCGACCCCGCCCACGGCCAGCGCCTCCTCGATCACCGCCGCCTGCCCCTGCACGCTGGGCGCGGTGAACCCCACCTTCTGCGCGCCGTCGTTGTTGATGGCGCTGCCGCGGATGATTGCGCGGATGGAATCGCCGTCCGCCACCGCGTCCGCCAGCCGCTTGAGGACCACCAGGCCGATGCCGTCGCCGCCGACGAGCCCCGCGGCGTCGGCGCTGAAGGCGCGGCAGAAGCCGTCCGGCGAGGCGATGCCGCCGGGCGAGTACTGGTAGCCCGGCTCGCCTGTCTTGAAGGAGACGCCGCCCGCGATGGCCATGTCGCACTCGCCGGCCGCCAGCGCCTGGCACGCCACGTGGACGGCCACCAGGCCGGTGGAGCAGGCCGTGTGCACGTTCACGGCGGGCCCGGTCAGGTTCAGCCGGTGCGCCGTCTGGGTGACGAGGAAGTCGCGCCCGTTGGCCAGCACCACCTGGAAGGCGCCCAGCGCCTCCACCACGTCGGGGCGCGCTATCACGTGGCTCATGTAGTCGTTGGCGGGCGAGCCGGCGTAGACCCCCACGGTGCCGCCGGGCGCATGGCCGGCGTTCTCCAGCGCCTCCCACGCCGTCTCCAGCATCACGCGGTGCTGGGGATCCATCACGTCCGCCTCGCGCGGGGTGAAGCCGAAGAAGGCGGAGTCGAAGCGGTCGCCGTCCTCCATCACCCCCCCGGCCCGGACGTACGACGGGTCGTGCAGCAGCCGCGGCTCCACGCCGGCGGCCCGCGCCTCATCCTCGGAAAAAAAGGTGATGGAGTGCACGCCCGCGCGCAGGTTGCTCCAGAACGCCTCGATGTCGCGCGCGCCCGGAAAACGGCCCGCCATCCCGATGATCGCGATGGCGGAGTCCGGCGCAGACACTGGTTGAGATCCGCCGCTCATGGTTCCTCTTCCCGGTTGGTCCGTTCGTCCGTCCGCGGCGCCCCGCGCGCGCCGGCCAGCGCCAGCCGCCTGGCCGCACGATCGCTCCCCGCCCGCGGCCTGGGCGCCGCTTCCGCATCCGCCCCGCCGCCCAGGTGCTCGGAGAGCGAGGCGATGGTGGGAAAGCGGAACAGGTCCACCACCGACACCTGCCGCCCCATCCGCTCGCGGATTCGGGCCTGCACCTTCAGCAGCAGCAGCGAGTGCCCGCCGAGCGCGAAAAAGCCGTGGTCGCGCCCCACCCGCTCCACCCGCAGCACCTCCGCCCAGATCTCCGCCAGCTGCGCCTCCACGGGGGATCGCGGCGCCACGTACTCGTCTTCCGCGGCGACCACGTCCGGCGCGGGAAGCGACGCGCGATCCAGCTTTCCGCTGGGCGTCAGCGGCAGGCGGTCCACCGCCACGAAGGCGCCGGGGACCATGTGCTCGGGCAGGGTGCGCCGCAGGTGGGCGCGCAGTTCTTCCGGCCGGGCGCGGCCGGTGAGGTACGCCACCAGCCGCCGGTCGCCAGGGACGTCCTCGCGCGCCACCACGGCGCAGTCGCCCACGCCGTCCGTCTCGCGCAACGCCGCCTCCACCTCGCCCGGCTCCACGCGAAAACCGCGGATCTTTACCTGCGCGTCGCTGCGCCCCAGGTACTCCAGCTCGCCGTCGGACTTCCAGCGCGCCCGGTCGCCCGGCGCGTACAGCCGCGCCCCCGGCCCCGGGCCGAAGGGGCTGGGAACGAAGCGCGCGGCCGTCAGCGCCGGGCGTCCCAGGTAGCCGCGCGCCAGCTGCGCCCCGCCGATGTACAGGTCCCCCGCCACGCCGATGGGCACCGGCCGCAGCGTGGCGTCCAGCACGTAGACGCGCACGTTGGGCACGGCGCGGCCGATGGGCGGCAGCAGGCTCCACTCCGACGTGCGCGCCGCCAGATCGTGCACCGTGGCGACGTGGGTCTCGGTGGGGCCGTAGTGGTTGTGCAGCCGGCACCCGGGGATGGCATCGAACAGCGCGGCGATCTGCGGCGTGGCCACCAGCTGCTCGCCCGCCGTGACCACCTCGCGCAGCACCAGCCCGGGCACATCAGGGAGTTGCACCGACATCCGGTTTTTCCGTTGGAAGGAATTTACGGCGCGTATCGTGTGGCGCCCGGCCCATGCAGGGCCATGGGCGCTTTCGAAGCAGATCTCAGGAGGACTCGATGGATCGAAATGCAGCCGATGAATCCGGAGCGCGACAATCAATCATTTTGAGACTACTGACGAACTGCAGCGCCCAACGGTAACACCCGATTCACCAGGGGTAGAATCGCGTCCATACACTTAGCGCACCGGTGCGTATGGGTTCGGCTAACCCATTGTAGAAGTAGTAACCTGGGCGGATTGATGAAGCAAGTGCCGTCGGCATCTACATCGAAAGATGCACAGCGTACGACACGGAGGTACGTAAACATTTACGTACTTTTCACGATGATAATATTAAAGGTAGATACGGAGCACGCGCGGCGGGACTTTACGCTTGCCGCGCCCATGACCCGGGACCCGGTCGGTACATCAACCCGGATCCGGACGAGCGAGTCACGAACAGCAGGAAACCAACGAATCCGGCTGAACATTTCGTCCAGGCAGAACGCGGCATGCTCACACGGAGGGCACGGAGGTCACGGAGTTGCTGCTCCCCCGTGACCTCCGTGCCCTCCGTGTGAGACCCATCTTTTCCCAAATTCGCAGAGGCGCGGGAGCCCGATGCTGCGTGAGATTAAACCCGGCTGGACTCACGCACTCCTCAGTGTTCCCCCGGCGCGGCGGCGGCAGGCGCATCGGCCGCTGGATCCAGCCGGTGGCGGCGCGCCCAGAAGGGGTGGTCCGGCCACCGCCGCTCCATGCCGTAGTACACCCGGAGATGGCGTCGATAGGCCACGTATACCGCGTCGAGGTGGCGCGCATACCCCGCCAGGGCCGCCGCGTCGCCGGCGAGGTGCGCGTGGACGGCGCTCCCGGCCAGCCCGCCGGTGTGCAGCGCGTTCAGGATGCCGTGCGAGGAGAGCGGGTCGAACGAGACGGCCGCGTCGCCCGCCGCGATCCACCCGTCCCCCACCGGCGAAGCAAGTCGCGCGCTCCCCGCGTCCGCGCCCCGCGGGGCAGACGCCAGCGCGTACCAGGCCAGCGCGTCGCGCAGGTGCGGCATGCGCGCCAGCGCCGCCAGGAACGCCGCGGGCGCCAGCAGCCCGCCGCGGCCGGCGTCGCCCGCGTCGGCCAGGCAGGCGGCCATCCGCTCGCCCGAGGGCAGGCGGGCCGTGTACCCCCAGCCGTCGGGCATCGCCTCCACCAGCGTGCGGCCGTCCCGGTCCGCGTCCGCGCCGGGGCGAAAGCGCGCGTGGACCGCCACCAGCCGGTCGTGCCGCACGCGCGCGCCACCGTGGCGCCGCGCCACGGCCGCCCTGCGCCCCGTGGCGTCCACCATCCACCCGCACGCCACCTCGTCCGCGCCCGCCGGCCCGTCAAAGCGCACCCGCCACCCCTCCGCCGTCCGGACCGCGCCGGCCACGCGGCCCGGCGACACG
>DASTVC010000714.1:0-6373 GCA_035759295.1 Longimicrobium sp.
CCGGACTGACGGGGAAGAAGATTTGTCCTCACGCAGAGTCAGCAGAGTTAGCGGAGTTCGTTCGAGGTAAATCCGCGGAGTGGAGCGCGCAGTCCCATTCCCGGTCAGGGGATCGGCGGAGAGTTGGGGAAGCACAAGAAAACAAACTCTGCTAACTCTGATAACTCTGCGTGAGGCCGATCTTTTTGTACCCGCCTTGAACCCGGCGCCTCGGCGACGTAAACTGCTAAACCATTAGCAGTCACCCTCCCCCACACCCGTGTATCCGGGATGATGATCCGCTCTCTTCTGCGCGGACCGGCCGCGCTCTGCGTGCTCGCGGCGGCGGCGTTCGCGGCGCCGGGCCAGGCGCAGACCCCCGCGAACGGCTTCGACCTTTCCGTCCGCAACATCATGCGCGGCCCCGACCTGGTGGGACGCTCGCCGGACGAGGTGCGCTTCAGCGAAGACGGCCGCTGGGTCTACTTTCGCTGGCGCGCCCCGGAGGCCCGCGACACCATGACGCACGTCTACCGCGTCGCGGCCACCGGCGGCACGCCCGAGTTGCTGGAAGATTCCGTCGCCGACCGCATGGCCCCCGCCGTAAACGGCGCGTGGGATGAGAGCCGCACCCGACGCGCCTTTGCCCGCCTGGGCGACGTGTACGTGGCGGACGTGAACGGCAACGAGCGCCGCATCACCCAGACGCCCGCGCGCGAGACCGGGCCGGAGCTGTCGGCGGACGGGCGCACCGTCTACTGGTTCAGCAACAACAACATCTACGCGACGGCGGTGGACGGCGGACCGCTGCGCCAGCTCACCGACATCCGCGCCGACGCCGCGCCCCGCGACCCCAGCCTGGAAGGGCAGCGCGGCAACCTGCGGCGGCAGCAGACGGAGTTGTTCGACGTGATCCGCGACCGCGCGGAGGCGCGCGAGCGGCGGGAGCTGCTGGACTCCCTGCGGGCCGAGGTGCGGCCCGTCTACATCGGCAAGAACGCGTCGATCGAGTCCTGGGACGTGTCGCCCAGCGGCCGCTACGTGCTGCTTACGGTGGGCGACCGCGTGGAAGGCCAGCAGCAGACCATCGTGCCCGCGTGGGTGACGGAGACAGGCTACACCGAGCCGATGAACGTCCGCACCAAAGTGGGCGACGTGGAGGGGGTGGAGCGGGCCGCCGTGCTGGACCTGCAGACCAGCACCATCAGCTGGGTGCAGCTGGACAGCGTGCAGCGCGCGCGAAAGGTGACCCTGAACGCCGGGGCGTGGGCGCCGACGGAAGACCGCGCGCTGCTCATCGGCACCCCGTACGACTTCAAGGACCGCTGGATCTACGTGGTGGGGCCCGACGCCAAGCCGACGGTGCTGGACGCCCTGCGCGACAGCGCGTGGGTGGGCGGGCCGGGGCTGTTCACCGCGGGCTTCGTGAGCAACGACCGCGTGTACTTCATGTCCGAGCGCACGGGCTTCGCGCACCTCTACACCATCCCCGCAACGGGCGGCCGCGCCACGGCGATCACCTCCGGCAACTGGGAGGTCACGGGCGTGGACCTGTCGCCCGACCGGCAGACCTTTTACCTCACCACCAGCGAGACGCACCCGGGCGAGCGGGCCATCTACACCGTTCCCGTCACCGGCGGCCCGCGGACGCGGGTCACGCCGCTGCAGGGGTGGACAGAGGGCACGCTCTCGAACGACGGACGCACGCTGGCGCTGCTGCACTCCACCGCCAACACGCCGCCGGAGCTGTACCTGATGCCGGCCCGGCCCGGCGCGCAGCCCGTGCAGGTCACCGAGTCGCGCACGGCGGAGTTCCGCCGCGGGCCCTGGATTCAGCCCGAGGTGGTCACCTTCCGCGCCAGCGACGGGCAGACGGTGTACGCCCGCATCTACCGCCCGCGCGACGTGGGGGCGCAGGCGCACGGGGGCGGCGTGCTCTTCGTCCACGGCGCGGGGTACCTGCAGAACGCCCACCGCGGGTGGAGCACGTACTTCAGGGAGTACATGTTCAACCACCTGCTGGCCTCGCGCGGGTACACCGTGATGGACGTGGACTACCGCGGCTCCGCCGGCTACGGCGCGGCGGTGCGCACCGGCATCTACCGCTACATGGGCGGCAAGGACCTGAGCGACCACGTGGACGCCGCGCGCTGGATGGTGTCCCACGAGGGTGTGGACGCGCGGCGCATCGGGCTGTACGGCGGGTCGTACGGCGGATTCATCACCCTGATGGGGCTGTTCACCCAGCCGGAGACCTTCCGCAGCGGCGCCGCGCTGCGCTCCGTGACGGACTGGGCGCACTACAACCACGGCTACACCAGCCGCATCCTCAACCTGCCGCAGGAAGACACGCTGGCCTACCGCCGCTCGTCGCCCATCTACTTTGCCGAGGGGCTGCGCGGCGACCTGCTGATGGCGCACGGCATGGTAGACACCAACGTGCACTTCAGCGACATCGTGCGCCTCAGCCAGCGGCTCATCGAGCTGGGGAAGACCAACTGGGAGCTGGCCGTGTACCCGGTGGAGGACCACGCTTTCGTCCGCGCGGACTCGTGGGCCGACGAATACCGCCGCATCTACGAGCTCTTCGAGCGCACCCTGCGGCCTGAGTCGCCGCCGCTTCCGCCCGCGACCGCGACGGCGGGGCGGTGAGGGTGAACGGGTGAACGGGAGCGGCAGGCGAGAGTCTGCCGCTCCTTCTTTCAAGGTGGTATGCCGACCGATGGAAGGGATGTGGATGATGGGAAACTGATGGCTGGCAGAGGGTTACCCGTGCACACACGCTTTCCGCCGTTGATCGAAAGAACGCCTGATGGTCGTTCTGGTCTATCGAGAAGCACAAACGCGCCTGAAACGATGAACTGCTACCCAAACCAACCGCGCATTTAACGTCCTTGTGTTATTGGACTCGGGCGTCCATACTGTGTACCAGCGCGGCAGGTGCACCCGTGAAACGGAGCACACGGTGCACGATTGGCCCGCGCCTTGCTTGGCCTGCGGAGCCCCGGAGAAGGGGTAGCCGGGGCGGAATTCATTGATCTGTTTATACTTAGCGGCTGGCAGATCGTGGCATGGTGGTTGCTTTACCCAAGGCCACGCGAGAACGAACCGAACGGATCGGCTGACGACCCTGACAGATTCCCTTAGGAGGGGCAGATGAACCGGATCGCGAAGGAGCTTGCCGAGGCCCTGCCGCAGCCCAAGGGGCCGTTCACCGACGCCGAGGCGCTCGAGCTGCTGATGGCCTATCGCAAGGACCCGTCGAACGTCCCGTGCCCGCTGTGCGGCCCGGACAACATCGAGGTCCTGGCGTTCATCGAGCCGGAGATCGATCCCAACGGGTTCGCGTCGGTCACGCACCCCGAGGGCGAGTACGCGGCGGCGCTGTACTGCCACAAGTGCTATCGCGCCGTGGGCATCCTGGCCGGCACCGGACGAGAGGTCTGACGTTCGCGCCAGGGTCCGACGCCGGGTTGGTGAGGGGTGGGGGAAGCTCTTGATGGCAAGGGATTTGCAAAATGGTGGGGGAGTTGGAGAGGGGTGGTTCTGGGGGGCCGGGCTTCCGTTTGAGGGGGCGGAAGACCGGATGGGTGGGGTGGGGAGAGGGCCCCGGTGCCTTTCGTTGGGGGACGAGAGCCCGGGGAGCAGGTGAGGGAATGAGGGGGGATTTTCGAGAAACGGAGCGCTGGGGGGCGCTCCGTTTCTCGTTTGTGTTTATTGACGGAATCCCGGTAACGGCAACGGCGGATGTGGGCGTGCCCCTCCGCTGCGCTCCATACCGAATTTGCAAAAGACTGTGTCCGGAAGAACGCTGTCATTCTGAGGGAAGGCGCCGCGCAAACTCGTCTTCGCGCGCCAGGGCCTGTGCGCCGACCGAAGAATCTTTATCGGGAACGGGCGGGGTTCTTCGCGATGAGGCCGACGTAGCCGACAGGACCCCTCGCCCATCGTAGAGATTCTTCGGTCGGCGCACAGGCAAGGGTGCGACTGGGAGGGACGGAGCGCGCACCTCTCTCAGAATGACACCGTCCGCTTTTATCGGTGCTCTATTTCCGATTCCGTATCACGCGACGGCGGGCGCTACTCTGGCACCTGCGCGCGCGAATCGAAGCCCAGCGCGTCCATCAGGCGGTTGAACTGCGCGCGGGGCAGGTGGCCGCCGCTGGCCTGGTCGTGTCCGCGCCCATAGCTCGCCTCGTCGTCCGCGCCGATGTCGGGGGTGCGCAGCAGGGCGGGGAGCACCAGGTCCGTGCGCTGCGTGCGCGCGCTGAACGCCACGACGCCCGGCAGGTAGCCGCGGTTCGCGGCGATCACGGCAAACTTCGGCAGGCGGGTGCGCCACTGCTGCGCGATCAGCGGGTGGATCTGGCACCCGCTGTCGATGGGCACCAGCGCCCACGGCTGGTCCGCCGAAAAGATCGGCGCCTGCTTGCGCGCGATGGCCAGCTCCGCCTGCACCTCGGCGCGGTAGGCGCGAAGACGGTCCGCGCCCAGCGCGTCGTCCTCGGCGATGGCGCGCGGGCCGTCGGCCTCCATCAGCATCCGCAGCGGCGTGCCGACGTCGAAGGCGCTGCCGCGGCGGGCGGCGTTCACCAGCGACACCGCCTCGCGCAGCCACTTGCCGCTCCACCGCTTGCGGATCGCCGGCAGCGCATCCCACGGCGCCTTTTCGCCCAGGTCGCTGATCGTCCCCACCGCCGCGATCCACGCCAGGTCCTCCACCTCCACCAGCGGCGACAGCAGGTCGTACGCGAGCCAGGCAGAGGCGGGGATGGGGTCCCAGCCGTACGCCAGCACCACGGACGCGGCTGCATCGTCCGGCTCGCCATCCGGCCGGAGGTGGTCCACGTACAGCGTCGGCACACCGGGAAGCACGCCGGCGCGGTGCACGCCCAGGTCCGTGACGATCAGCGCGTCGGGCCGCAGCGCCGCCAGCCGCTCGCGCGCGCCGGCGGAGAACGCGTTCTCGCCGCGGTCCGAGTGCACCACGTGCACGTCGCTGAATTCCATCCGCGCCAGCCCGCGCCCGAACAGCGCCCCCGCCGCCAGCCCATCCGCGTCGAAGTGGCAGAACACCACCACGCGCGCCGACGGCCCCAGCGCCCGCAGGAACGCCGCCGCCCGCTCGCGCGCCGGCCCCAGCGCCTGCTCCAGCGGCAGCGGAGATGAATCGGAGATCGTCATCGTGCTCATCAGGCTCTTGATGGAACCACCGTCCAAACGCACGGAACGGTCCACCCCTCCATGGAGATGGACCGTTCCGATTCCTGTGCCGAAGCGGAGACGATGCCGTTGTCGTCACCCGCATTTCCCGATCGACCGTACCCGCATGACCGTCGGGCCGGCGCCGGTGCACCATGGCCGGCTAGGAGCGGGCGGAAAGGAGAACCTTCGGTCGCGCGCAGGCGGTGGAGTGATTTCAAGTTGTGCGCGAGCGCTCCCTCAGGAAGTCAACGCGGGTGTGTGATGAAAACCCAAAACCCCTTTTGCTCCCGCACTCTCGCACTTCCGCACTTCCGCACTTCCGCACCCGTCAGTCCACGTACGTCTCGAAAAAGCCGCGCAGCGTGCCGACGGTTTTGCCGCGCTCCTGCACCGTGGCGAGGCCGCGCATCTGGACGAACCAGCGGCGGACGGGGCGGTTCATGTCGGTGACGTGGACGGCGGCGACGTCGATGGTGACGCGGAGTCCCTGGCGCGGGTCTTCGAAGGCGAAGCGGCGGGGGACGCGCAGCTGTCGGCTGGCCGCCGCCACCGTCTGCATCTCCAGGAACTGCATGGCGCCGGGACGATAGACGCCGCGCACGCCGTCCTCATCCACCAGGTACGCGAACAGGCCCTCCGCCGCCCCTGCGCCGCCCCCGCGCACCACGCCGTACAGTAGTGAGAGCCGCTCGTCCGATGCGGAGCCCCACTCCCACGAAACGTCGCGCCACACGCCCCAGTTGTGGTCGTGGTACGCCTGTGCGCCGCGCACGGGGACGCACGCGGGAAGGCAGACGGTGCCGTCCGCGCGGGCGTAGAGCGCGGGGGTCACGTAGCCGGAGATCAGCTCCGAGCCCCCGATGTCCGTGGGCGGAAAGTAGCGGCGCGGCGCGGGCTGCACGCGCAGGTCCACGCGCATCCCGCCCGCGTCCGCCGCCACGTGGTACGCGTCCCCTTCCAGCCGCACGTAGGCGCGGTCCCCGAAGCGCAGGTCCGGCGACGCGGTGTCGAAGCGCACCCGCTCGCCGGGGAGGTCGCGGGTCAGCGAGCGGTGGGTGCCGTCCGGCTCGCGCACGGTGAGCAGAATGCGGCCGCCCCAGCGTCCCGGCACGCCCACCTCACCCGCCACCATCATCGTGGCGTACACCCATCGATCCTCATCCAGCACCACGTTGAAGTAGTGCCACTC
>DASTVC010000715.1:0-2219 GCA_035759295.1 Longimicrobium sp.
GTTCGATGGCGGTTGAAACCGCGGCTGGAAAGTCACGAAGTCCACCTGCGTGGACTCGGCGGCCCGGCAGTCTGCAGCGTCCCAGGCACCAGCGCGTCCGCAGCCGGATTAGCCCCTCACTCAACATCCTTCGCCCCTTCCCGCCGCGGCCTCCATCTCCGATGAAACTGGTGATTCACAACGCCGCGCGGGTGTGGGGCGGCAACGAGAAGTGGATGCTCACGCTGGCGCAGGGGCTGGCGCAGCGCGGGCACGAGGTGGTGGTTTCGTGCCGGCGGGGCGGGGAAGTGGCGCGGCGGGTCAAGGCGCGCGGCATCCGCACGACGCACGCGCGTCCGGGGACGGGGGTTGACCTGCGGCGCGCCCTGCAGTTCGCGGTGTGGCTGCGGCGCGAGCGGCCGGACGCGGTGCTGCTCACCTCGTGGCGCAGCGGGTCGTGGGGGGCGTGGGCGGCGCGCCGGGCCGGCATTCGGCGCGTGGTGGTGCGGCTGGGGATCGTGCGCGTGGCGGAGCGGTGGGAGACGGTGATGTGGATCCGGCGCTGGGTGGACGCGCTGATCGTCAACGCGCCCGAGATCTCGGAGGCGTGGCGGATGCGCGCGGCGTGGTTTCCTGCGGACGACATCCACGTCGTCCTGAACGGGATCGAGGGCGCGTCCATTCATCGAGGCCGCGCGGCGGAGCAGCTGCGGCGTGAGCTGGGGGTGGGTGCAGGGGCGCTGTTGATCGGCGCGGCGGGGCACGTGGCGCGGCGCAAGGGATTCGACGTGCTGCTGGATGCGTTCGCGCGCGCGGATCTGCCTTCCGCGCGCCTGGTGGTCGTGGGGGACGGGCCGGAGCTGCCGGCGCTGCGGGCGCATGCGCGGGAGCTGGGGATCGCCGACCGCGTGTACTGGCTGGGGCATCGCGACGACGTGCCCGCGGTGCTGGCGGGATGCGGCCTCTTCGTCCTCAGCAGCCGCAACGAGGGGATGGCCAACGTGATGCTGGAGGCGATGGCCGCCGGCACGCCCGTCATCGCGACGGACATCAGCGGCGTGCGCACGGCGGTCGGGGCGGATGACGGCGGTTCACCCGCCGGCTGGATCGTCCCCCCGGAAGACGCGGATGCGCTCGCCGCCGCGCTGCGCCAGGTCGCTGCGCTGCTCCGCGACGACCCCGCCGCCGTCCAGGCGCGCGCGGACGAAGCGATGCGGCGCGTGCGCGAGCGCTTCGGCGTGGAGCGGATGGTGGCGGAGTGCGAGGCCATCCTCGCGGGTGGCGTGGCGGAGGCGCGCGTTGCGAGAAGGCGCGAGGTGCCTGTCTGAGGTGGGAGGGTGCTGAAGAATTCGATGCGAACTGTCATTTCGAGGGAGCGCCGCGCAAGATCGTCCAGGCCACCAGACCCGGCGCGCGACCGAGAAATCTACCGTCCGCCCGGGTGGGGCCGTTCGCGCACCCCGGGCCGCCCCCGTCCAGCTGTGTCGCCGCCGGCAGAATGGCGCGGGCTACCGCGTCTGGCCTCGCGCAAGCCGACGCTGGATTTCTCGGCCCTGCCACCTCTGGCGTGAAGGCAGGCGGCAATGTGGCCGGGCCTCGAAATGACAGCCTGTTTTTCATCCACCGTGTTCTGAAAGACGGCATGCGTCCCGGGCGATACCTCATCGCCCGGGACGCATCCGTTTGCCGTCAGCGGTGAGTCGTCCACTCCGTGGAGAGACGCCACAACATGTAGTACAAGGGTTGACGATTTCTTCAAGATGTGCCAGCTTTCAGCTTAGCCGTCACCAGATCGTGCGGCGGCCCTCTCCCGCGACATATTTTTCGGATCGTGTCGCACGCGTTCCCCGCCCGTTACCAAAGCGGGACGCATCCGTCAGGGAGTGGCGCGACCTTCGCACGGTCCTTGAAATCAAACCTCCACAGCCGGGCCGGATCGCAGGAAAGCTGGTAACGTCCTCAAGTTGAACAGGAGGCGAGCAAGCACATGGGTTGTCTGGCGCTCAACGCATCCTACGAACCGCTTACCATTCTGCCGGTAGAGCGGGCCCTGCGGCTGGTGTTCGACCGCAAGGCCGAGGTGCTCGAGGAAGACGACGCGCGCATCTTCCGCTCCGCCAGGGAGCGGGTGGCGGCGCCGCTCGTCATCCGGCTCAAGCGGTTCGTCCACGTGCAGCGCAGGTTCAGGCGGCAGGTCACCAACACCTTTCTTTTCGCGCGGGACGGGTATCGCTGCCAGT
>DASTVC010000716.1:0-3998 GCA_035759295.1 Longimicrobium sp.
GGGACGTGCACGCCCAGCGGACGGCCGGGGCGGCGGATGAAGGCGTCGCTGAAGCGGTGGGCCCAGGCGATCTCGTCCGGCTTGTACGAAGTGCGCGCGTGCACCTGCTGCGCGAACGTGTCGTCGATCGCCTCGATGACCACGAAGAGCTCCGCGTCGCGCCGGTGCAGCTCGGCTTGGGTGATGCCGAAAAGCGGGCTGCCGGGGCGGATGGGGTGCACGATGGTCCACGACAGCGGAAGCAGGGTCACGCCGTCGCGCTCCAGATCGAGCTCGTGAAAGTCGCGGCCGACGGCGCCGCCGGCCTTGTTCAGGCTGAGCGAGACCTTGGCCCGCACTTCGATGAGCTGGTTGCTGCGCCCGTTCACCAGCCGCAGCATCAGTGCGCTTCCGTCCTGGTACGGCGCGACCACGGCGTGGTGGCTGAAGATGATGCGCGCGATGGGCCGGGCGAAGCGCGCGAACATCAGCCCCGTCATCAGCCCCACGCCCAGCAGCCCCGCCACCGACTGCACCGTAACCAGCCAGTGCGCGGGAAAGGACTGCGGATGGATGCTGCCGTAGCCGATGGTGGCGAAGGTGTGGATGCTGAAGAAGAAGTCCAGCAGGTAGCGCTGCAGCGCCGTCGCTGCGTCGTCGCCGGCCAGCGCGTCGGGGCCGAGGAGAAAGTAGCCCGCGCCGAACACGGCGTTGATCACCATGTACCCCACGGCCACCAGCAGCAGAAAGCGCGGCCACGACACCGTGAGCAGCGAGTGGTACACGCTGAGCGAGGCCAGCGGTGGCAGCCCTTCGCGCACCACGTTGAAGCTGCCGTCGCGGTTCAGCAGCCGCTGCGGGCTGTCGCGCGCCACCACCGCGCCGAATCCGAAGTCCTGGTCCAGGTCGTTCCTGTCAGCCATGGCGATGTGTCTGGTGCCGTGCTGTTGAAGCCCCGCGCAGTTTGCGGGGCTTATCGCTCTTCCAGCAGCGGGTTTACCCGCTCATCCCCGCGCTCGGCGACCTCTTCCCCCGCCTCCGCAGCCACCACCGCCCGCCGCCCCGCCGCCCGCGCCCGACCGGCCAGCTCTTCCAGCAGGCGGCGGGCGGTGGAGTGGGGCAGGTCGATGACGACGGCCTGCTTCCCCCCGGCCGCCGTGTCGACGACGAGAGTGGAGAGGCCCAGGCGCCGCTGGAACGGGTTGTCGAGCACGTGCAGCGTCTGGAGCTTTCGATCTGGGACGATCCAGGTGACGCGGTTCATCACGCCGCTGCGCGCCAGCACGTAGCCGGGCGGCAGCGCCCAGCCGCGGTTCTGGTACTGCCAGCGCGCCATCAGCCAGGGCAGCGGCAGCAGCACGGCGACGTACGGCGCCAGCGCTCCGCCCGGCTGGATGTTCCACCAGCGCATGGCCCAGAACGGCGCCCAGAACAGCAGGAGCGCCAGCAAATAGCGCCGCCGCATCCGCCGCTCGGCCTTGGGGTGCACGCGCTGGTAGTCGGCGCCGTCCACCTGCGCATCGCCAAAGATGCCGCGGACCAGGCGGCCGACATCCTTCGTGCGGGCGATGGGGACGAACGCCTCGGCGCCGCCGCGCTGGCCGGGGGAGCCGCCGGCCGTCTCGATCATCAGCGACGCAAGGCCCAGCCAGCGCCGCAGAAAGGTCTCCTCCACGCGGATGGCCTGCACGCGCTGCAGCGGCACGCTGGCCTCGTGCACCGTGAGCAGGCCGTAGCGCTTGCGCATCTCGCCGCCGTCCACGGAGAGCGTAAAGCCGTAAAAGCGCACCACCGCGCCGGCGATGGAGATCATCCACCCCACCACCAGCAGGAGGATGATCCCCGCGACGGCCACCACGGCGACGGCGCCCTGCATCCGCTCGAGGGTGCTCTCCAGCGCCGACTCGAAGGCCGCGCCCGGAAGCTCGTCCGCGAACTGCAGCAGGCCCGCAGCCGCCGCCGCGATCACCCCCGCCTCGTTGGCCGTCGCGCCCGCCAGCAGCAGGTCCCAAGTGGAGAGCCGGGCCAGCGGCGGCGCGGCGGCGTGGTCGATGTCCACCGCCGCGTCCGCATCCACCACGACCGGAGTCTGCGCGCGGCGGCGGGCCAGAAGGTCCGCGCGCATCGCCTGCGCCTCCGCCACGCCCAGGACGGAGAGCACTGCCTCCGCCTGCAGCCCCGTCCCCGCCGTCTCCACGCGCAGCTCCGCCACGCCGAACACGCGCTGCGCCAAGCTCTGCCGCACCTCCACGTTCTGCACGCGCGCCAGCGGGATCACCCGGTTCTGGCGATTGAGGACGCCCGAGCGCAGCAGCAGCTCGTCCCCGTCCACCCGCCAGCGGTAGAGCGCGTACTTGGCCGCCGCGCCGATCAGCGCCGGGACCGCCAGCACCGCCGCGACGATGGGAATCGCGCGCCCCAGCTCCCCGTCGCCGAACCCGAAGCCGCCCGCCAGCGCCGGCCAGATCATCCCCCGCGCGATGCCGAAGGCGGAAAAGACCAGCGTCAGCGGATGCAGCCGGCGCCCATCGTCCAGCGAGCGGGCGGCGTCGTCAGACGGCATCTTCCGCCCCGCTGAGCCGCGCCAGCAGGTCGCGCAGCGCCTCCGCCTCCGTCAGCGCGATGCCCGGGATCGCCACCATCGCCCCCACGCTCCCCGCGGTGAAGATGACCACGGTGGCCAGGCCCATCGCCCGCTCGATGGGCCCCTGGCGCGTGTCCACGTGCTGGATGCGCGAGTGGAGGACGACGGCCACGCGGCGCGTCCACCAGCCGTGCATCACCCGCACGTCCACGTCGCCCACCTGGTAAGCGTAGTGGCGGTAGCTGGCGGCCGGCACCCACACGACCCACGCGATCCCCAGCAGGGCGATGGGGATCATCAGCGCGAGCGGCCAGTCCAGCAGCGCCGCCGCGCCGCCCAGCGCGCCCGTCCAGATGAGGGCCCACACCGCGCCGCTGGCCCGCCACAGGTTCACCACGCGCGGGTCCAGCCGCTGCACCGGCGCCTCGCGCGTCGTGGCGGGCGCCGGCGTGTCCGTCAGGGTCAGGTCGTGCTCCGGTCGATCCATCGCGATGCGATCCGATACGCGGGGTAGCTGGCGGCCAGCAGCGCCACGGCATAGACGCTGTTCTTCGTATCGCTGGCCGCCATGCCGGCCAGGAAGGCGATGGACCCGGCGATGGCCAGCCCCGTGGTCCACGGATATCCCCACGCGCGATACGGCCGCGGAGTTTCAGGCTCGCGTCGGCGGAGCACGAAGACGGAGACGAATGCCAGGATGTAGTTGGCGACGAAGAAGAAGGCCAGCACGGCGATGATGATGTCGATGGTCCCCGTGGCGATGAACGCCAGCGCCACCCCCACGCTCGCCGCCAGCGCGACGGTCGGCGTTCCGCCCGGGTTTACGGTGGCCCCGGCGCGCGGAAACAGGCCATCCGCGCTCATGGCGTAGGCCACGCGCGAGCCCATCAGCACCAGCGCGTTCACCGCGCTCAGCAGCCCGACCACCAGGATCACGCGGATCACCGTATCCGCCGCGGGGCCCAGCACGGTACGCGCCGCGGCGGCGGCGGCCAGCGGCTCCCCCGCCAGCGCGGCGACGGGGACGACGTGGAGGAATGCCAGATTCAGCAGCAGGTAGATGGCCGTCACCGCCAGCACCCCGCCGATCATCGCCCGCGGCACGTCGCGGCCGGGCTCCTCCAGCTCGCCGGAGAAGTAGATGACCCCCGTCCAGCCATCGTACGTATAGATCACCCCCTGCAGCGCCACCACGATCGCCGCGAGCAGCGCGCCCCCGACAGGCACGACGGCGGCGGCCACCGGCGCGGGGGCCGTCGCGGGGAGGAGGAAGCAGGCGCCGACCAGCGCCAGCAGCACGAACGCCTTGGCCGCGCTGGTGACCGTCTGCGCCGCGGCCGACGCCTTTACGCCGCGCCACTGCAGCGCGGCGAACCCGATCGTCACCGCCATGGCGACAGGCACCGTCTTTCCCGCCAGCGCCGGCACCAGCGCG
>DASTVC010000717.1:0-10068 GCA_035759295.1 Longimicrobium sp.
CCAGCAGCGGGTTTACCCGCTCATCCCCACCCGAACCCGCCGCCTCGTCCAATCAGCAGTTGAGGTTCCGCGTGTCCGCGCACAGGTGGTAGATGTCGCAGCTCGCGCCGTAGCAGGAGTCCTGGTAGGTGTCTTCGGTACAGGTGATCTGGATGGTGGGGCAGTCGGTGGTGCATCGCAGGTCGCCGGTGTAGCCGTTCACCGTGCCGCGCGCCTCCTTCGTCGCGGCGGCCGGCTGGAACGACTCCACTTCCAGCGTGTCCAGGCGCAGGCGGATCTTTTTCATCGGGTGCTCTCCGTGTGGTCGTGGACGGCTCGCCGCCGGACGACGGCGAATCCCTCGAAAAATGTCTGCTTGCGTTATCCGCCGGCAAGGCCACCCGTCCGTCGCACGGGCTGATGCCGATCCGCAGAAAGAACCGACCTCACGCGGAGGCGCGGAGAGAGGAAGGGATGAGACCCGGAGCCTCGTTCATTTCTCCTCTGCGTCTCCGCGCCTCCGCGTGAGGCCGGCGGTTCTTTCGGATGCGCAGTTCAGCCATCGCGCGCGCCGGGGATGGGCTGTGCCGCGGAAGACCGGCGCCGGCGGCCTGTGTGCGGATCGGGAAGTTGCAGCGTCTCGGCGGCGACGGCGGCCATGTCTTCCTGCACGGTATCCCACCAGCGGCGGCAGGCGCAGGCGGTTGGCCGCGAACACCAGCACGAACGCCAGGCCGAACCCCACGGCGATCAGCGCGATCAGGCCCGTGTCATGATGCATTGGTACTCCCCTTCGTAGATCCGCCGGACCGCCTTCCCCGCGCACCGCGCACGGCAGCGGAAAGGGGGTGGATCAGGGTACTTACGAAATGGGGGGGGCTCCGTGCAACTCGCGCGGTCATCCGCCGGGCGCGCCGGACGCCCCCAATCCGCCACCCGCGTGCAGGTGGCGCCCCGCGCAGTCCGCGGGGCTTTCCGCCGTGGGTGCGGCGGCTTCAGTGTTCTCCGGCGGGCGGTGCAATGAATCCGCTAAGTCGTTATCAACCCGTAGAAAAACCGGCAGACCCCCGCAATGCGCATTCCTCCTATATATTCTTCGCGCGGGCAGAAACAGGCGAGCACGATACTGGCATAGGCGTCCCGGCAGCGGACCCGAACGCGCCACGCTGGTAGCGCGTTCTCGGGGCCGGCAAATCATGGTCACCCCCGGAGAGACGAGATGGACCAGAAGCCTTTCGAGGTGGAAATCACGTTCCGCCAAACGCTTCGCTACGCCGTGCAGGCAACCAACCGCAAGGTCGCCGAGCAGCAGGCCATGCAGCGCTGGAAAGTGGGAGACGACGCATTCGTCGTCGGCAGCGACTGCTGCGAGGTGCTCGAGATTACCAGCAACCCCGTTCCCTGCGACGACCGCTGCGTAAAAGACGCCCAGGAGGCGTACCGCTACCTGCGCGACCGCGAGCTGGTCATCGAGACGCTGGACGAGGACGCCTTCAATCCCACCGTGCACGACGCCGTCTCAGCCGAAGAAGTAGCCATCCACGTAGGCTGGAAGCGCAAAGCCAACGGCAACGGCAACGGCCACAGCCATGGCGCCGAAGGTACCCCCGACATTCCCAGAGCCGCCCGCGCGCTCGACCGCCTGTGCAACGAGCGGCGGGTGGTCTGCTTTACGCGCAACCGCGTGCGCGCCGGCGAAAAGGGGGAGATTCGCCTGTACTGCACGCCCCAGCACCTTGCCATGCTCTCGTCGCTCATCATGGACGAGGAGCTGGCCGGAACCGCGGTCTGACCGCCGATCGGCTTCCCTTTGTCTGACTGAGCACCACGGCGCGGGCTCGCGGGATCCATCCCGCGGGCCCGTTTCCGCATCCCCCGCTGAAAGCCCCCTCCCATGCCCACCAGCGCCCGCCGCCCGCTCCTCCGCCGCCTTCTGATCTTCGCGCTGGTCGTGGCCGCGCTGGTCGGCGGGGCGATCGCGTACATGGCGTGGAAGGGGAACGCGCCGGAGGAGCTCGCCGAGCTGATGGGCGAGGGGGGCGAGAAGATTCTGGGCGACGCCATCCGCCCCGCCCGCGGCGCGCCGCGCGTGATCGTCTTCGCGCTGGACGGGGTGGGCGACGGCGAGCTGCACCAGGCCATCGTCACCGGGGGGATGCGGCGCGTGGCGGCCCTGCTGGGGCGCGAGACGGAGCCGCGGCTGTACGAGCACGGCTGGGCCGCGCCGGGCGTGCTGAGCATCCTCCCCTCCACCACCTACGCGGCGTGGGCCTCCGTCTTTACCGGCCAGCCCGTCGCGCGCCACGGCATTCCCGGCAACGAGTGGTTCGCGCGCGAGGAGATGCGCTTCTACGCCCCCGCGCCCGTGACGGTGACGGAGCACGAGCACGCGCTGCAGGTCTACAGCGACCAGCTGATGGGCCGCGTCCTGCGCGCCCCCACCGTGTACGAGCGCGCCGGTGTGCGGTCGTACGTGTCGCTGCAGGCGTACCACCGCGGCGCGGACCTGCTCACCGTGCCCATGCCGTCCACCTACGCCCGGATGGTCACCGCCGCCGCCGAGGGCGCGGTGGACGACGAGACGGTGAGCCAGGAGGTGTACGAGGAGCTGGATGACCAGGCCGTGGAGAGCCTGGTAAAGAGCATCGAGCGGCACGGGCCGGCGGACCTGCAGACGGTCTACTTTCCCGGCGTGGACCTGTACACGCACGTGGCCGAGCACCCGCTGCAGGACCAGATGCGCTACCTGCGCGAGGTGATCGACCCCGCCGTGGGCGAGGTGCTGGACGCCTACCGCAAGGCCGGCGCGCTGGAGGGCACGTGGGTGATGTTCGTCGCCGACCACGGCCACACCCCCGTGCTGCCGGACGACCTGCACGCGCTGGGGACGGAGGGGGACGACGAGCCGCCGGCCCTGCTGCGGCAGGCGGGCTTCCGCGTGCGCCCCTTCCACATCGAGGTGGATTCCGCCGAGCAGGACTTTCAGGCCACGGTGGCCTACCAGGGCGCGTTCGCCTACGTCTACCTGGCGGACCGCTCCACCTGCGCGCAGCCGGGCACCCGCTGCGACTGGAAGCGCGCCCCGCGGCTGAACGAGGACGTGCTGCCGGTCGCGCGCGCGTTCTTCGAGGCGTCGCGCACCGGCGCCGGCGTCCCCGCGCTGCGCGGCGCCATCGACCTGGTCTTCGCGCGCCAGCCCGCGCCGCCGGGGCAGGACGCGCCGCCGTTCCAGGTGTGGGATGGGCAGCGGCTGGTGCCCATCGCCGAGTACCTGGCCGCGCATCCGCGTCCCGAGCTGCTGGACCTGGAGCGCCGCCTGGACGGCCTGGGCGCCGGCCCCTACGGGCACCGCGCGGGCGACGTGCTGCTGCTGGCGCGCACGGGGATGGAGCTGCCCATCGAGCAGCGCTACTACTTCTCCAGCCGCTACCACTCCTGGCACGGAAGCCCCACGCGCCAGGACAGCGAGATCCCGCTCCTCGTGGTCCAGGCCGCCACCTCCGGCGCCGCCATCCGCGCCCGCGTCCAGCGCGCCGCCGGCGCCCGCATCGACCAGCTGAGCATCACCCCCGTCATCCTGGACCTGCTGGGTTCCCGGTAGGGCACGCCGTGGTTTTTGAACGCAGAGAGCGCGGAGTCGAAATGAGAGAGCGCAGAGGACCGCGATCCGGCCTCTGCGCTCTCTCCGTTTCCCTCTGCGCTCTCTGCGCTGATTGCCGTGGAACGATGCGGATACGGAAACCCATGCGGATGGGACGGAACGGCGTGCACGGCTAATCCAACGTTCATCCAACCCCCTTGAAGGGGAGCGGGGATTGCGTGATATTGATTGCGTGTGGGGAGTAGCCCGCCGGCGCGGACGGGGCAGCGATGCCCTGGGCCACTGCCGGACCGGCCAGCCGTCATGACGGGGCGCAAGCCCCCGGCAGCCGGAGGAGATACCGGGGCGAGACCACTGCGGACGCGTACGCGCGCTGCAGGGTCTCGCCTTTTTGCGTGCCCCTGCCCCGCGCGAAGGGACTCTCACGGGAGCACTGCGGATGACGTACCTGTTGATCCTGGCGGTACTTACGGCCATCGCGGCCGGCGGAGCGCGGCTCACGCGGATGGCGCTGCGCCACGGCCACCTGCTGGCCCTGCGCGGATCCAGCGGCGCGATGACGCTCTACGAGCGCAATGCCGATGGCCGCTACGTCTGGCTGCCGGTGGTGCAGCTTCCGGCGGCGCTGCGGCGGTTCGTCTGTGGCGTGCCGGCGGCGGAGCGGGTGCGTGCCCGCGGTCCGCGTGAAGGATGATAAGGGGAGACGAAGGAGGAATCCGCGATGAGCAACTTCAAGGTATTCGCGCTGATGGCCGGCATGACCGCGCTGTTCGGCGCGGTGGGCGGCATGATCGGCGGGCAGGGCGGGATGGTGATGGCCCTGGTCTTCGCCGCGCTGATGAACGTGGTGATGTACTGGGCGTCGGCGAAGATGGTGCTGAAGATGTACCGCGCGCAGACCCTTGTGCACGAGCAGGCGCCGGAGCTGTACGACATGGTGGACCGCCTGCGTCAGCGCGCCGGGCTGCCCATGCCCACGCTGGCCATCGCCCCGCACGCGCAGCCCAACGCCTTCGCGACCGGGCGCGACCCGGAGCACGCGGTGGTCTGCGTAACGCAGGGGCTGCTTGAGCTGGTGCCGCGTGACGAGCTTGAGGGCGTGATCGCGCATGAGCTGGCGCACATCAAGAACCGCGACATGCTGCTGCAGACGGTGACGGCCACGCTGGCCGGCGCCATCAGCAACCTGGCCAACTTCGGCCTGTTCTTCGGAGGCGGCGACGAGGACGACAACCCGTTCGCGCTCATCGGCATGGCCATCCTGGCGCCGGTCGCGGCGATGATCATCCAGATGGCCATCAGCCGCCAGCGCGAGTTCAAGGCCGACGCCGTGGGCGCGCAGATCAGCGGCCGCCCCATCGGCCTGGCCAACGCGCTGCGGCGCCTGGAGGCGGGCGCCCGCGCGATGCCCATGCACGTGACCCCCGCCGCCGCGCCGCTGGCGCAGGTGAACCCGCTTGCCGCGCACGGTGGCGGCATCGGCAAGCTGTTCAGCACCCACCCGCCCACCGAGGAGCGCGTGGCCCGCCTCGAGGCAATGGGCAGCGGGATGCGGATGGCGGCGTAAGCACGCGGCAATTCGGTTACATGGAAAACGGAAGCCCCGTCTCACCTGAGACGGGGCTTCCGTGTTTGCCGACCCGGGTTATCGATCAGCCGCCCGCCATCCGCCGCTGAGGTGTGCGGGCACGGTCGACGTGCTCCCGGAGCGCGGCATTGATCCGCGCCTGGTACCCGGGACCGCCGGCCTTGAAAAAGTCGAGCAGGTCGGGATCCAGGCGGATGGAAATTGGGACCGCGGCGCGATCCTCGGGCCGCACCAGCTCTGCTTCCGCGAGAACGTGCGCCGGCAGAGGCGGATTGTCCGGATCTTCGGCCGCGGCCTGCTCTACCTCATCATCCGTCAGGGCCCGCAGGCGATCCCAATCCGTCTGCCCCCTCGGCACCTCATCGCGAGAGAAATTCACGATACGCTTTGCGTTCATCTTTGCTCGCCCTCCGGGCTGAGATGATCCGGAACGTGAACGTAAACGGCTTTCCTGCAATGCGATAGACCCATCTGCGTCGTGCCGCAGCTGGCTGAATACGTTCGCCCCTGATGAGACAGCCGTGGCGTGCACGCCTGGGGTTGCTAATTGACTGGGGTTCATTTAAAGTGGAGGTATAGATCTCCCACCATGTAAAGAGCCCATGCCCAGAGCACGGACCGACCAGGCGAAGCAGGAGCGGCGGACCGCCATCCTCTCCACGGCGTGGAGGATGTACACGCGCAATCCCTCGTTCCCGGCGTTCACCATGGCGGCGCTGGCAGCGCAGGCGGGGCTCGCCAAGGGCACGCTCTACCTGTACTTCCGCACCAAGGAAGAGCTGTTTCTGGCGCTGCTGGAGAGCGGGTTCGATGTGTGGTTCGACGCGCTCGACGCACGGCTGGACGAGGGCGGCGCGGAGTGGACGCCGGAGAGCGCGGCCGAGGTGATCGTGCGCTCCATCCGCGGGCGCGAGTGGCTGGCGCGGCTGCTGAGCATCCTCCCCACCATCGTGGAGCACAACGTGGTCTTCGACGCTGCGCTGCGCTTCAAGCGGCAGGTGATGCGCCGCGCGGACGTCACCGGGCACCGGCTGGAGGCGCGGCTGCCCTTCCTGCGGGCGGGGGAAGGCGCGCGCCTGCTGGTGCACCTGCACGCGCTGGTGATCGGCGTGTGGCAGCTGGGGGAGCCCAGCGCCGTCATCCGCCGGGTGATGGAGACGCCGGAGCTGGCGCCCGCCCGCGTGGACTTCGAGGAGGACCTGCGCTTCCTTCTCGTCACGCTCCTGGCGGGGATGCGGGCCGCCGCGGCGGAGCGGGCGGAACCCTGACAGCGCTCCCCGGATGCATGGAGACTTCGCGTACCGGGGCGCGTTTCCGCCGTATAGGAACGGCAGACGCTTCGCCAGATCGCGCATCGGGTGATGAGGATCCCGGGCTCCGTGCGCTTCGGAAACCCAGGGGTAGCCTCAAAAAAAATCTCATGGCCCCCTACGGCGCTTCCGTTCCTCTCCCGTTTCCGATGTTCCTGCACGTGCGTGTCGTACCCGGGACTGCCTCCGTACCCGGACCCCGCACGGTGCCCCACGTCACCACGCAGGGACGGCACGAGCGAACTTCGTTGCCTGCGCTGACCCCGTGTGAGGCTCTTCACCCATTCAGGATGGACCGTGAGCATCGCCGCTGAAGCCGCGGGCCCGAACGCGGCCAGCGGCCTCGTCCCCGCTGTTTTTGCGGCGGCGTTCGACCGGCCACTCGCCGCTCAGTATGCTGGACGCGTCTCGTATACGCGCTGCCAGCAGGCCGCGATCGTGCGCGCCTCGGGCGATTCGCAGGCGCGCAGCTCCGTTACGATGTCGTCCGTGCTCATCCGCTTGTACATGTACGATTCGATGGCGAGGGTTTCGCGCAGCCCAGGGAGCAACCCATCGTCGGGGCGGTGCCCGCTCGCCACGATCAGCGCCAGCGCGGTGAAGATCTGCTCCATCGGCGAGCCGGCCTCACGGTGCGCGCGGTCCAGCCGCGGACGTTCCGTATTGCCGGTTACGCGCGCCAGGGCGAGCGCCGACATCGCCCGCACCGTGACGTCGCGATCCAGCAGCCCCTGCCGCAGGCGTGGGACGAAGCGCGCGTCGCGGCTGAGCCCCATGGCCCGGTAGATCCAGCACTTCTCGCTGGTGCCGGCGGCGAGCAGCGCCTCGCCCAGCTCCGCCAGCCGGTCGGCGTTCCCCACCGTCTGCAGCGCGGCGGCAAGCGCGAGGCGAGAGGTATCCCCGTCGTCCGGATGGTGCATCCTGGCGGCGAGCGCCTCCACCGCCACCTCCCCGCCGATGCCACCCAGCGCCATGGCGGCCTGATGGCGCACGGAGGGCTCGCCATCCTCCAGCAGTTGCACCAGCGCGGGGGCCGTGCGCTCCAGACGCATGTTGCCCAGGGCACGCGCCGCGAGCCCCCGCAGGTCCGGGTGGTCCGACGAGATCCAGTGGTCCATCAGAAGGTCTGCGCGGTCCGGCGGCGCCAGCGCGAGTACGTCGTACATCTCACCCTTCAGGATGGACCTCCAGCCGTGCGCCGCGGCGCTGCGCGCGGCGCGGCCGGCATAGTCCAGCAGCCGCTCCAGCGTGCCGCGGTACACCGCGAACCACCCCGGCGTGGACTCGTGCAGCACGAACATGCGCGCGAGGGCCAGTGTCACGTACGACTCGATCTTGTCGTACATGTACGATCCCTCCTGCTCCAGCCGCTCGAGCAGCGGAAACCCCCAGCTGTCGGCGCCCACGAACCCCAGCGCTTCGGTGGTCAGGCGCACCACGTCCGGCTCGCCGCCCTTGAGCGCCTCGTCCGCCAGCTCGTTCTCGGCGAACGGCCTGTGCGCGGGATGCATGCAGTCGGGCACCAGCACGGCCGCTTGCCAGTCGCGGTCCGCCGTGCGAAGGCGCGCGACCATCCGCGGCGCGGAGAGGGCCGGCGCGCGGGCCAGGAACGTTCGTACGGCCAGGACGGTGACGGTGTTCAGGTTGCGGATGCGGTCCACCACCTGCTCCACCACGGCGGCGTCGTCCGCCGCCAAGCGATCCGCCGCGGTGATGCAGACGGAGGCGTCGTGGCTGAACAGGTCCTCCACGGTCGGTGGCGCCTGCGCCGGCAGCTCCGGACGGACCACGCGCAGCACCTCCCCCACCACGCGGTCCAGCCCCTGCGCCGTCGAGACGGCCAGGCGGCTCGCCAGGATCGGGCTGCGGAGGGCCACGTCGGCCTGCGAGACCTGGTGCCACACCGGGAGCACCACCTTTCCCTGCGCCTCCTCGCGCGCGAGCAGGCCGTCCAGCTCCTTGCGGGTCCACTGCTTGGCGAAGAAGCTGGGGCTCAGCACCAGGACGCCGTAGCGCGACCCCGCCAGCCCCTCGTCGATCTTTTCGCGTAGCGAGTCGCCCAGCGTAAGCGTGTGCGCGTCGAGCCACACCTGCACGCCCGCGTCCATCAGCCGCTGGGTGAGCGGGCGCGCAACCGTCTCTTTGTCCTCGCTGGCGTGTGAGATGAAGACGTCCCACATGGGTTGTTCTCCGCGCCGGGGGAGGGAGTGGGGGCCTGCGCGGCCGGATCGGAGTCGACGGCCGCGCGGGCCGGGGAAGGGGGATGGAGGCGGACGGAGCACGGCGCGGGAACGCGGCTCGCCCCTCCATACGCAGTATGCGCGGGAGGACGGGAGGTGTCCAGAATGGCGTGATGGGAGGGTGTGCGGAGATCTCCGCGGACCATCGGGCGGATCAGGCCCGCACCACGCCTTCCGTCCCCAGGCGGCGGATGATCTCGCCCTTCACCGTCGCGAAGTCTTCATCCGAGAGTACGGGAGTGAGGGCGGCGGTGGGGATCGGCGCGTCCAGTTCCACCCACGACACGCAGCCTTCGTAGCGCAGCGTATCGGGGAGGGTCACGGGTTCGGGAAGGCGCCAGGCGCGCAGGATGAGCGCGTGGACGAACGGGCGGTCGCGGTAGGCGAAGCGGTAGTGCGCGGCGGGCGGCGAGAGCGGATGCATGCCGTCCAGCCGGTCCAGCACGTCCGGGTTCTCGATGCGGAAGACATCGTCCACCACGGCGTAGGTGCGGAAGGGGATGGTGCCGCGCGGCGGCGGGGCCAGCGCGTCGAGCAGGGGATGCAGGTGCTCGGCGAGGTCCGCGGGGTTCTGGTGCCAGCCGGTGGGAAAGATCCAGAACTCGCGGTGCTCCACGCCAAAATCGCCCTGCCGTTCGTGGATGCCGCCTTTGCGGATCAGCAGCGCGATCTGCCCCGTCGCCAGCGCCTCGTCGGCGACCGCCCACTCCTTGAGGGCGATGCGGCTACTCTCCCGCATCACCCAGCGCGAACGGCAGGTCCACCACCCGCGCTGCAGGCCCGTCCGCCGCGCCGATCCGCACCTCCCCGCCCGGCCCGATCTCCCGCCGTACGTATCCCATCGCCACCGTCTGCCCCAGCAGCGGACTGAACGCCGCGCTCGCCGTCCAGCCGACTTCCTTCCCCGTCTCCGCGTTCACCAGCGGCGCGCGGGCGGCGGGCGCGGGCGCATCGCCCAGCAGCAGGCCGCGCAGGTGGCGGTTCACGTGGCCGCGGTGGGCGATGCGGACGATGACCTCCTGCCCCGTGTAGCACCCCTTGTGGAACGAGATGGCGCGCTGCATCAGCCCCGACGCCTGGTACGCCTCCGTGGGGATGGTCTCCTCCGTCAGCTCCATCCCGTAGCGCGGCCGCCCCGCCTCGATCCGCAGCGTCTCCAGCACGCCGAAGCCCACCGGCCGCGCGCCCGCGTCCCGCAACGCCGTCCACAGCTCCGCCGTCCGATCCGCGGGGAGAAATACGTCGAACCCTTCCTCGCCACCCGCCTCGCGTGTGGCCGCCACAAGGACTCGCGCCCCGCCGAGGTCCGGCTCCGCGAACGCGTCCTCTGCCAGCGCGGGGATCTCCGTC
>DASTVC010000718.1:0-12870 GCA_035759295.1 Longimicrobium sp.
TGTGGCGGATGAGGGTGTGCGCGGCTGGCGGATTCGGAGCGCGGGTGAGTTGGGAGATGAGCAAGGGATGAGCGGGTGAACCCGCTGCTGGGAAAGCGATAAGCCCCGTCTCGGCTCGCTACGCTCGCCGAACGGGGCTTCAACTGCATGTGCAAGGCTGGCCACCAGCCTCGAAGAAAGCCATCGGCAGCAACAGATTTTTCCAGGAATTTCTCCCGGCCTGCACGTTCTTCTTCCAGCCGCGACTGGCTCATGCGGCACTACACTCGAATAATCATCCACGCGCAGGAATGACACGGCAGGCGCCTTGTGCGCGCATGCATTTGTGGCTTGCGTGGTACGGCGTGTTCTATGTACACATTCAGGCATCGCAGCACCGCATCTCACCCTTTTGAGAGCGAGCCCGAATGCGTGCATTGATCGCGTTTCTCCTGATGCTGGGCGTCCTCGCCACGGTACCCGCCGCCTCCGGCGCGTTCCCTCTGATCCAGACGCATCCGCGCGCCGTGCTGCGCGAGGTGGAGCGCGCGGAGACCGCCTACCGCGCCGACCACGGCCGGTACACGGCGTCGCTGAGCGCGTTGCGAATCGAGCGGGTGCGCGGGGTGGATGTTCGCATCGTGGCGACGGGCGCCGCCGGCTACTCCGCCGTCGCGGTTGCGGACGTGGAGGAGTGCGCGGTCTACCACGGCCGCGCCCGCCCGCCGCGCAACTGGGTGACGGCGCCGGAGCGGATGGTGTGTCGGGGGAGGTAGAGGGTGGTCGCGCCGTGCGCCGCCACGGGCTAAAGCCCGCGGCTAGAAATGCCATAAGCCCCGCCCTGGGCTCGCGGAGCTCGCCCGGCGGGGCTTCAACTACAAACATCAACGGCAGGATACGATGAGATTTCGCTCTCACACGCGCCTGTATGTGCACATGGTGTGGGCCACGTGGGATCGCGCGCCGCTCATCACGCCCACGATTCGGGACCGCATCTACCCGATGATGCAACGGCACGCCGACAACCTGGGCGCGCAGGTCATCGCCATCGGTGGAATCGAGGATCACGTGCACGTCCTTGCACGATTCCCCTCGAGGCTCGCCATCTCGGAACTTGTGCAGAGGATGAAGGGCGCGTCCTCCTACCTGGCTACGCAGGTGATGGGGGAGCTCTTTCGCTGGCAGGGTTCGTATGGCGCGTTCACGGTATACGAACGCGGATTGGACCGGGTGCGGGATTATGTGTTGAACCAGGAGGCCCACCACCGCGACGGAACGACGCACCCATGGCTCGAGGCGACCGAGGAGTAGCGGGTCGGTGCTGTTGAAGCCCGGTTCGGCGAGCGTAGCGAGCCGAGACCGGGCTTATGGCCTTTCTAGCCGCGGGTTTCAACCCGTGGCGGACGGGGTGACGGCCTCGTGGGGGGTGCGATCATTCGCCCGCCGGATCCGTCCCCTCGTTCGTGGCCGGGGGTTTCGCCCGCTCGTGCTCCCCGTCTTTCCCGACCTCATCCTCACCCGCCCGTCGGCGCGCCCGCCTTCCCCGGCGCCTTCGCCTCGCCGTCCTCCGGTGCGTGCGGGACCATCAGCGTAAGACGGTGGGGGCCCAGGTCGTAGGCGAAGCGCGTGGCGGTGAGGGGCTCGCCGTCGGCGTTGACGGTCATCTCCTCTTCCGATTCCACCGTGAGCTCGGGGACCTTGAGGTAGGTGACCTTGGGGTGGTTCACGTGCGTACCGGCGCGGATCTGCGGGGCGATGCGCACCAGCTCCATGTGCGTCATCTCCTGCACGATGCACAGGTCCAGCAGGCGGTCCGCCGGATCCGCATCCGACGTAACCCAGTTCCCCCCGCCCGTCCTCCACGCGTTGCCGACGGCGAACAGCAGGAACCCGTCCTCGAAAACCACCTCGTCGCCGGCGGTGAAGCGGGCGTGCGACGCCTTGAGGTGCACGAACTTCTTCACCCCCGTCACCAGGTAGGCGATGGGGCCCAGCGTGCGCTTCAGGTCGCTGGACGCCTCGTCCGTGGCCTCCGCGCCAATGCCGCCGGTGGAGACGTTCAGGAAGTAGCGGCCGTTCACGCGCGCCACGTCCACCGGGTACGGCTCGCCGGAAGCGGCGTTCAGCAGCGCGCCCGCCGGATCTCCCGTGGCGATCCCCATCCCCCCCGCCAGGTCGTTCCCCGTCCCCAGCGGCACGATCCCCACCCGCGGCAGCACGACCTGCTTTCCGTCCTTTTCGCGTTCCTCGATCCAGTCGTACAGCCCGTTCACCACCTCGTTGATGGTGCCGTCGCCGCCGCACGCCACCACCAGATCCGCACCATACTCGGCGGATTTCCACGCGAAGCGGTGCGCATCCCCCGACTCGAAGGTCACGCGGGGGTGCACCGTGTGCCCCTCCTCCCGCAGCCGCTCCACCGCCGTCCGCAGCGCCTCCACCGCCTCGGGCGAGGGCGGGTTGATGATCACCGAGATCTGCACGGGTCGTTGTCGGTGTGAGGGGTCGGTTCGTACGGCTGTCGGGGTGGGGCGGGGGCAAGAACTTCGCCAAGGCCCAGTGCGAAAGTGCGGGAGTGCGAAAGTGCGAGAGTAGAAGATGCGCATCGGCCGGCTCTTCCCCTGCCTGGCACTGACCGCCCCTTGAGAAGAGAGACCATCAGAGTCACATCCACTTTCGCACTCTCGCACTCTCGCACTTTCGCACTCCCGCACTGCAGTTCGGCATCTGTTCGTCTTGACGTGGGGGGCGTTCGGATTAGCTTGTGGGGCACGGTGGGGAGAAGTGGGGGATAGTGGAGCAGGATGGCGGGAGCGTACATCGGAGCCCCATGAGCGGCTTCCTCGGGAGCTACACGCACCAGATCGACGAAAAGGGGCGGCTGAGCCTTCCCGCCTCGTTCCGGCGAGACGGGGGGGAGGAGCCGCTGGTTCTGGTGCACGTAAACCCCGATTCCCTCACGCTTTTCCCCCGCCCGGTGTGGAGCGAGATGGAGGCCCGCCTGCGCGAGATGCTGCGCCGCAATCGCAGCGCCCGGCCGTACGTGCTCAAGGTGACGGCCAACGCGGTGGAGGTGGTGCCTGACAAGCAGGGGCGCATCCTGGTTCCGCAGCGGATGCAGAAGGAGGTGGGGATCACGGGACCCACGCTCATCGTGGGCGCCATGGACCGCATCGAGCTGTGGAATCCCGAGGCCTTCGACGTACTTACCGCGCAGGCAGTGCCCGACGAGGAGCTGCTGGCGCACGAAATCTTCTTCTGACGCTTTCATCCACCGGAGCGCGCATGGTTTATCCCGCCAACCCGGCCATGTTCGGCACGCTGCCGCCGGCGAAGCCCGCCTGCGCCATGGACCGGCACGTGGGCCCGTTCGAGCCCCTGGGCGAGCTGCGCGACTTTCTGGGCACCGACTGGTTCTGCTGCCGGTGCTGCCGCGCGACCGTGACGGCGCGCAACGCACGCGGCGCGCTCGTGCCCGCGTGACGCTGCCGTACGCCAGCGGCTACCACGCGCCCGTCATGGCGCGCGAGGTGATGGACCTGCTGCGCCCCGAGCGCGGCGGGACGTATCTGGACGGAACGCTGGGCGGGGGCGGACACGCGGAGGCGCTGCTGGAGCGGGGCGCGGAAGCGCGGCTGATCGGGGTGGATCGGGATCCGGATGCGCTGGCGGAGGCGTCGGCGCGGCTGGAGAGATTCGGGGATCGATTCCGCCCGGTGCGAGCGAACTTCGCGGACGCGGTGGATGCGGCGGGGATCGAGGACGGAACGCTGGACGGGGTGCTGCTGGACCTGGGGATCAGCTCGCACCAGATCGACGTGGATGCGCGGGGATTCACCTTTCGCCCCGGCGCGCCGCTGGACATGCGGATGGGACAGGCGTCGGCCGGCGAGCCTTCCGCGGCTGACCTGCTGAACACGCTGGACGAGGGGGAGCTCGCCAACGTGTTCTACCGCTACGGCGAGGAGCGCCGCTCGCGAAAGCTGGCGCGCATCATCGCCGAGATGCGGGAGGAGGCGGAGTTCGCGACCAGCGACCAGCTGCTGCGCGCCATCGACCGCGCACTGGGGCCGCGGACGGAGATGGCGGACCGCGCGCGCATCTTTCAGGCGCTGCGCATTGCCGTGAACCACGAGATCGAGTCGCTGGAGCGCGCGCTGGAGCGCTTTCGCGACGCGCTGGCGCCGGGGGGCGTCTTCGCGATCCTGTCGTACCACTCGCTGGAGGACCGGCTGGTGAAGAACGCGTTTCGCGACTGGAGCCAGGAGTGCGTGTGCCCGCCCGGCCTGCCGGTGTGCCGGTGCCGCGGCCGCGCCCTTGGCCAGACGCTTACGCGCAAGCCCGTCGACGCGTCGCCCGAAGAGGTCGCTGCCAATCCCCGCGCCCGCAGCGCGCACCTGCGCGGATGGAGGTCCGCGTGAGCACGGGCGCCATGGACGTCCCGGGCGGCCGCCCCCTGCGTCCGCGCACGGTGGAGAAAGGGTCGCGCTGGGAAGAGCCGCAGGCGCGCCGCGTGGAGAAGCGCGCGCGCCGCCGCGCGTTCTTCGGCCGCGTCCTCTTCATCCTGGCCGTCGCGGCGTCGCTGATCTCCGTCGTCTGGCGGCAGACGGAGGGCGTGGCGCGGCAGCGGGAGCTGACGCGCATCCAGAACGAGACGTCGATCGCCGAGGCGGAGCGGGTGGAGTGGGCCAACCGCATCCAGGCCCTGCAGACGCGCGCGCGCATCACCCGCGTGGCGCAGCAGCGGCTGGGGCTGCACGTGGCGCGCGACGACGAAGTGATCCTCCTTCCCATTCCCGCCAGCGCCATGGAGGAGCGGCCGTGAACAGCCACCTTCCCGCGCACCGCACCAGCGGCTGGGACAGCGAGCACCGCCTGCGCGCCCGCCGCCGCCTGCTGATCGTCTGCATCGGCCTGGCGGCGGTGCTGGTGCTGGGGAAGGCGGTGTACCTGCAGGCGTTCGAGGCGGACCACTGGCGGCAGGTGGCGGCGGAGCAGCAGCAGGCGCGCGTGCCCCTGCCCGCGCGCCGCGGCGCCATCCTGGACCGCGACGGCGTGCCGCTGGCCCTCACACGTGAGACCTTCGGCCTCTCCATCGCCCCCAACGAGGTGACGGACCGCAACGCGCTCGTCGGCGCGATGGTGGACGCGCTGGAGCTGTCCCGCGCCGAAGCCCGCCGCGCGACGGACCCGAAGCGGAAGTGGGCCGTGCTCCCCGGCGCGTTCTCGGCGGAGCAGCGCCGCGCGCTGGGCGATGCGCGCGGGCTGCACTGGGAGCGGCGGCTGGAGCGCTTCTATCCACAGGGCCGCGTGGGGCGCGAGGTCCTCGGCGGCGTGAGCGGCGACGGGCGGGCGCTGGGCGGCATCGAGCAGGCGATGAACGAGACGCTCAGCGGCAAGGACGGCTACTCCATCCTGCGCCGCGACGCGCGTGGAAAGAAGGAGGCGTCGGTCCGCCTTCCCGCGGTGGAGGCCACGGACGGCAACAACGTCTATCTCACCATCGACTTCGACCTGCAGGAGATCGCCGACGCGGCGCTGGACGAGGCCATCGACAGCACCGGCGCGCAGGGCGGCGACCTGCTGCTGATGGACCCGCGCTCCGGCGAGGTGCTGGCGGCGGTGTCGAAGCGGCGCGGCGGGGCGCGGGACGTGGGCGCGTTCATCGAGCCGTACGAGCCGGGGTCGGTGCTCAAGCCGTTCTTCGTCTCCACACTGCTGGCGACGGGAAAGGCGCGGCTCACGGACCGCGTGAACGGCGAGGGCGGGCGCTGGACGGACCCCAACGGCCGCGTGCATACCGACGTGCACGCGTACGACTGGCTTACCCTGCGCGACGCGCTGCGGGTGAGCAGCAACATCGGCATGGTGAAGTTCGTGCCGAACCTTACGCCGGCGCAGCAGTTCGGCTACCTGCGCGACTTCGGCTTCGGCACGCCGACTGGGGTGGATTACCCCACGGAGTCGTCCGGCCGGCTGCCGCGCCCGGACCGCTGGACCAAGCCGACGGCGGCGTCGCTGGCGACGGGATACGAAGTCTCGGTCACGCCGCTGCAGCTGGCGCTTGGATACAGCGCCATCGCCAACGGCGGCACCCTGATGGAGCCGCGGCTGGTGCGCGAGGTGCGCGCGGCCGGCGGGCGGACGATCGAGCGCCGCGACCCGCGCGAGGTGCGCCGGGTGATCCCCCGCGCGGTGGCGATGGAGATCCGCGACGTCCTGGTCTCCGTCGTGGAGGACGGGACGGCGACGCGCGCCTCGCTGGCGACCTTCGAGGTGGCGGGAAAGACGGGGACGGCGCGGCGCACGGGGGCCAACGGCCGCTACGAGAGCGGCGCCTACAACGCCACGTTCGTCGGCTTCTTTCCGGCGCGCGACCCGCAGCTGACCATCCTGGTAAAGCTGGACCGGCCGCGGGGCGACTACTACGGCGGCCTGACCGCCGCGCCGGTCACGCGCGAGACGCTGCAGGCCATCCTCGCCGCGCGCTCGCCCGGGCTGGACCGGCGCAGCCTGCTGGCCACGCGCCTGCCCTCGCAGACGCCGCCCCCCGCGTCCGGCGGACGCCGCCCCGCGGACCCGCCGCCGGCCGGCGCGGAAGGTGTTTACGTTTTCGTTTCGACGGACGAGCTGCGCAGGGCGGCGGAGGTGCCGTCCGCGGCGGCGGTGCCGGTGCCGGACGTAAGCGGGCTGCCGCTGCGCGACGCGGCGCGGCGGATGCACGCGCTGGGGGTGCACGTGAGAGTGCGGGGCACGGGATACGTCACCGCCACCCGGCCGGCGGTGGGGGCGCCGGTGGCCCGGGGCGACACGCTGGTGCTGGTGGGGGAGACCCGATGAGCAACCGCCGATCCACCCTGGGCGCCGTAGAGGCGCGTCTCGCCCGCGAGGACCTCCTGGCGGGCGACCGCCGTTTGTCCGACGGCCACGCCGCCCGCGAGCTGTGGGACGTGACGGCCGATTCGCGGCAGGTGCGCGTGGGCGCCCTGTTCTGCGCCTGGAAGGGCACGGCCAACGACAGCCACCAGTACCTGGGCCAGGTCTTCGAGGCCGGCGCGGCGGGGACCGTCGTCGAGCAGTGCATCGAGGACATCCCCACGCCGCAGCTCTGCGTGACGGACGGCCGCCTGGGCGCCGCCTACGCCGCCGCGGAGTTCTTCGGCGACCCGTGGACGCGGATGACGCTGGTCGGCGTGACGGGGACGAACGGGAAGACGACGACGGCGGCGATGCTCCGGCATCTCCTGTCGCTGGACGGGCCGGCGGCGTACATCGGCACGCTGGGGGCGATCGGGGCGGACGGGGAGGTGGTTCCGGGGACGGAGGGGCTGACGACGCCGGGGCCGGTGGAGGCCGCGCGCTGGCTGCGGCACTTTCTGGATCACGGCGTGGAGCGGGTGGCGATGGAGGTGTCGTCCCACGCGCTGGACCAGGCGCGGATGGCGGCGGCGCGCTTCGACGCGGCGGTGTTCACCAACCTTACGCGCGACCATCTCGATTATCACGTCACGATGGAGGCGTACCGCGACGCCAAGCTTCGTCTCCTCCACCTGTTGAAGCCGACGGGCGCCGCCATCCTGAACGCGGACGACGACGCCTGGCGCGACGTGGCCTCGCCGATCGGGCGGACGGTGCGCTTCGGGGTGGAGCACGCGAGCGAGGCGGACGTGGCGGCGGAGGGGATGCACGTGGGCCCCGGGGGGATGGAGTTCACCCTGCGCACGCCGGACGGCGCCGCGCCCGTTGCGCTGCCGATCTTCGGCGGGTTCAACGTGTCGAACGCGGTGGCGGCGGCGGCGGTGCTCTGGTCGCTCGGCTGGCCGGTGGACCGCATCGCCGACGCGCTGGGGACGCTGCCGCAGGTGCCGGGGCGGCTGGAGCGCATCGCCGGACCTCCGCAATCCGCCACCGTGCTGCGCGACTACGCCCACACCCCCGACGCGCTGGAGCGGGCGCTGGAGGCCGTGCGGCCCCTGGTGAGCGGCCGGTTGATCGTGGTCTTCGGGGCCGGCGGGGACCGCGACGCGGGGAAGCGGCCGGAGATGGGGGCCATCGCCGCGGCGCACGCGGACCTGGCCATCGTGACCTCCGACAACCCGCGCACGGAGGACCCGGAGCGCATTCTGGACGGCATCGAAAGCGGCATGGGAAGTGCACCCCGCCTGCGCATTTCCGACCGCCGCGAGGCCATCCGCACAGCACTCACCGAGGGACGCGCCGACGACCTGGTTCTCCTGGCCGGCAAGGGCCACGAGACCTACCAGATCATCGGTACCGAGAAGCGTCCGTTCGACGAGCGCGCCATTGTGCACGAGATCCTCGCGGAGCTGCAGACCGCCGCCGGAGGTGATATTTGAGCGGGTTCCGCTGGACCGCAGATGAGGTTCGCGCCGCGCTGGAGACGAGCTCTCCGGCGGACGACGTGACGTTTACGGGGATCTCCACCGACACGCGCAAGATCGAGCGCGGGTCGCTGTTCGTGGCCCTCAAGGGCGCCAATTTCGACGCGCATGACTACCTGGCCCAGGCCGCCGAACAGGGCGCCGCCGCGGCCGTCGTCAGCCGCGTTCCGGCGGACCCGCCCGCGGGGATGCCGCTGTTCGTGGTGGACGACACGCTGCACGCGCTGGGGAAGCTGGCGCGGCACCGGCGCCGCGCGCTGGGCGGACGCGTCGTCGCGGTGGCGGGGAGCAACGGGAAGACGACGACCAAGGAGCTGCTGCGGGCGGTCCTCTCGTCGACGTTCCGCGTCCATGCGACGGAGGCCAACCTCAACAACCAGGTCGGCGTCCCGCTGACGCTCCTGGCCGCGCCGGACGACGCCGAAGCCGCCATCGTGGAGGCGGGGACCAACGAGCCGGGCGAGGTCACGCTGCTGTCGCGCATCATCGAGCCCGACGCCGCCATCATCACCTCCATCGGTGAAGAGCACCTGGAGGGGCTGGGGTCGGTGGAGGGCGTGCTGCAGGAGGAGCTGGCGATCTTCGACGGCTTGGCGGCGGGCGGAATGGGCTTCGTGGCGGACGAGCCGGCGGAGCTGCCCACGGGCGCGCAGGAGCGCATCGGCGGGATGCGGCTGCGGGTGGCGGGGTTCGACGAACGCGCGGACCTCTTTCCCGACGGCGGCAAGGACGGCGTGCGGTTCCGTCCCGACGGAAGCACGGAATGGAGCTTTCGAGGCGTGCCCATCCACCTGCCTCTGCCGGGGATGCACAACGTCCGCAACGCGCTCCTGGCCCTCGGCGTCGCGACGGAGTGGGGCGTATCCATCGAGGACGCGGCGAAGGGGCTGGCGGCGATGAAGGTGCCGAAGATGCGCAACGAGTGGCTGCGCGTGGGGACGGTCGGCGTCATCGCGGACTGCTACAACGCGAACCCCCCCAGCATGCGCGCCGCGCTCGATCTTCTCGCGACGGTGCCGGCGGAAGGGGAGAAGGTGGCCGTCATCGGCACCATGCGCGAGCTGGGCGACCACGCCGAGCAGCTGCACCGCGAGCTGGCGATGCACGCGGCGGGGCTGCTGGGCCACGGCATCGACCGCGTCGTCGCGACCGGCGACTTCGTCCGCGCGTTCGAGCAGAACCACTCGGATCTGGGCGACCGGCTGATCGCGGCGGAGGATCCGATCGCAGGATACGAGGCGCTGCGGCCGGCGCTGCACGGCAACGAGACCATCCTGCTCAAGGGCTCGCGCGGGGTGGCGCTGGAGCGGCTGATGCCGCTGATCGAACGCGACTTCGGCTCGGTGGAACCCGTGACGCTGCCAAGGGAGGGCTGAGTGCTGTATCACCTGCTGGCTCCGCTGGCGCAGTACAATATCGCCTTCAACCTCTTCCGCTTTCAGACCTTCCGGGCGGCGGGGGCGGTGGTGACGGCGTTCCTGGTGGCGTTCTGGTTCGGCCCCGCCATCATCTCGCGCCTCCGCATGCTCAAGGTGGGGCAGGTGGTGCGCACCGAGGGCCCGCAGACGCACCTGGGCAAGAGCGGCACGCCCACGATGGGCGGCGTGCTCATCATCCTCTCCACCGTGATCCCCGTGTTTCTGTGGGCGCGGCTGGACAACTGGTACACGGTGCTGGCCCTGGTCACGCTCATCGTGCTGGGCGCGGTGGGGTTCCTGGACGACTACCTCAAGATCGTCCGCAAGAACACCGGCGGGCTCAAGGGGCGCTACAAGATCCTGGGGCAGGCGGGGATGGGGCTGGCGCTGGGGGCGGTGCTGGTGCTGTTCCACGTGAGCGGCGAGATCCCCTCCACGTGGACCCAGATCCCGTTCTTCAAGAGCATCCACATGGTCTTCTGGTGGCCGCTCTACATCCTCTGGGTTGCCTTCATCGTCGTGGGCTGTTCGAACGCGGTGAACCTCACGGACGGTCTGGACGGGCTGGCGGCGGGCCTTTCCGCCATCGCGTGTGCGACGTTCGGCGTGTTCGCGTACCTGCTGGGCCGCGTGGACGCGTCGGACTACCTGAACGTGTTCTACCTGCCGGGCTCGGGGGAGCTGACCATCTTCTGCCTGGCGCTGGCCGGCGGATGCATGGGATTCCTCTGGTTCAACGCGCACCCGGCGGAGGTGTTCATGGGCGATACCGGCTCCCTCGCCATTGGCGGGGTGCTGGGCGCGGTGGCGGTGATGCTCAAGGCGGAGTTCCTGCTGGCCATCGTGGGCGCGGTGTTCGTGGCGGAAGCGCTCTCCGTGGCCTCGCAGACGGTCTACTTCAAGTGGACCAAGTCCAAGACGGGGGTGGGCAAGCGCATCTTCCGCATGGCGCCGCTTCACCACCACTTCGAGCAGATCGGCTGGCATGAATCCAAGGTGATCATCCGCTTCTGGATCGCGGGCGTCATCTGCGCCATGGCCGCCTTCGCCACGCTCAAGATCCGCTGATGCCGCGTTCGCTGGCCGGCGAGACCATCGGGGTGCTGGGGCTGGCCCGCAGCGGGCTGGCCGCGGCGCGTCTGGCGCTGAGCCGCGGCGCCGCGGTCTACGCCAGCGATGCCGGCTCGTCCGACGCGGCGAAGGAGGCGGCGGAGCAGGTGCGGGCGCTGGGCGGCGACGCGGAGACCGGCGGGCACGACCTGGGCAAGCTGGCGGCGTGCGGGCGTATCGTCCTCTCCCCCGGCATTCCGCCCACGGCGCAGGTGCTGAAGGAAGAGGCCATCCGCGGTGTCCCGGTGATCCCGGAGATCGAGTTCGCGTACGACCAGCTGGACTCTCCCGTCATCGCCATCACGGGGACGAATGGAAAGACGACGGTCACCGCGCTGATCGAGCACCTGCTGCGCGCGGACGGCATCGACGCGGTCGCGGGCGGCAACATCGGCACGGCGCTCAGCGAGCTGGCCATGCGCGAGCCGCAGCCGGCGTGGGCGGTGGTGGAGTGCAGCTCGTTCCAGCTGGCGGGGATCGACCGCTTTACGCCGCGCATCGGCATTCTGACCAACCTGGCGCCCGACCACCTGGACTGGTACAGCGACGTCGAGGCCTACTACGCCGACAAGGCGCGCCTCTTTACCAACGCGTCGGCCGAGAGCCGGTGGATTCTGAACGCGGAGGACGAGCGCGCCCGGACGCTGTTCGGCGACGCGCCCGGGACGCGGCTCTACTTCCGCGTGGAGACGGCGCCGGAGACGGAGGACGAGCTGGGCGGATGGCTCTCCAGCGGGGTGCTGATGATCCGCACGGAGCCGGGACGGACGGAGCAGGTGGCGGATGCGGCGGAGCTGCAGATCCTTGGCCCGCACAACATCGCCAACGCGCTGGCGGCGGCGCTGGCGGCGCGGCTGGCGGGGGCTTCAGTGGATGGGATCGCGAGCGGCCTGCGCAGCTTCCAGGCGCCCGCGCACCGGCTGGAGCCGGTCGTCGAGAAGGACGGCGTGCTGTGGATCAACGACAGTAAGGCCACCAACATCGCCTCCACCCGCGTGGCCGTGCGGGGGATGACGCGGCCGACGGTCCTCCTCCTGGGCGGCAAGCACAAGGGCGAGCCGTACACGGAGCTGCTGGGCGACCTGGCGCACGTGAAGACGATCCTGGCGTACGGCGAGGCCGCGCCGACCATCGTGGCGGACCTGGAGGGGAAAGCGCCGGTGCAGCGGGTGGACGGGTGCTTCGACGACGTGGTGGAGCACGCGCGCCGCATCGCCCGGCCGGGAGACGCGGTGCTGCTGAGCCCCGCGTGCAGCAGCTTCGACATGTTCAGGAACTACGAGGAGCGCGGACGGCGCTTCGCGCAGCTGGCCCGGGAGGGCGCGTAGGATGACGAGCATCGCACTTGGATGGGGACGGCGAAAGCGGCAGGCGGAGCCGGTGCAGCCCGTGGTGACGCCGCGGGACCGCGCGCCGTCAACCGCCGTTCCCGTCGCGCGTGAGGAAACGTGGGAGTCGCGGGCGCTGGTGGGGCTCACCGCCTTTGCCTTCGCCTTCGGGCTGATGGAGATGTACAGCGCCAGCAGCTTCCTGGCCGCGTCGGACGGGCAGCCCGGGCACTTCTACGCGCTCAAGCAGCTCGTCGGCGGAATCACGGGCGCCGTGATCGCCATCGTGCTTTCCCGCGTGGACTACCGCCGCTGGCGCCTGCTCGCCTGGCCGATGCTCTGCGTGCTTGGCGTCATGCTGATCGTGGTGGTGATGCCGGGGACGGAGGCCATCGCGCCCCGCATCAACGGTGCGCGCCGCTGGCTGAACCTGGGGATCGGCATCCAGCCCTCGGAGTTCATGAAGATCGCCATCATCGCCTGGACGGCGGCCATGGCGGTCAAGAAGGCGGACCGGCTGCACTCGCTCAGCAAGGGGTTGATGCCGTTCCTGGTGGTCTGGCTGCCGATCGTGCTGCTGGTGCTCAAGCAGCCCAACATGAGCGCGGCGCTGCTGATCGTCCTGCTGGCGGC
>DASTVC010000719.1:0-3721 GCA_035759295.1 Longimicrobium sp.
ACGGCGTTGATGGGGGTGCGCAGCTCGTGGCTCATGGCCGCGTAGAAGCGGTTGCGCGCGCCCAGGGCAATCTGCAGCTCGCGGGTGCGGCGCTCCAGCTGCTGGTTGGTGCTCAGCAGGTGGTCCTGGCCGGCGTGCAGCTCCTCCGTCATGGCCAGGAGCTCTTCGTTCTGCGCCTGCACCTCTTCGTTCTGCCCCTGCATCTGGCGCGAGAGGCGCTCGTTCTCGCGGAACTCGCGCTCCAGCTCGTCCAGCGCCCGGGCCAGGCGGGCCTTCTCCTTCGCAAGCTGCCGCTGCGTGTTGGCCTGCTCGGTGTTGGCGCTGGCCAGCTCCTCCAGCATCTGGTCGAAGCGGGGGTCGCGCGGCGCCTCCACCAGCCACATGCGCACCCCCTCGTCGTCGCAGACGGGGTAGAAGGAGTGCGGATGCAGCGTATCGCGCCCCTCCAGCATGAGCTCCCACGCGCCGCCGCAGCCGTCCTCGTCCGTGTCGAACGGGGCGCGGTTGAGGATCGTCTCCAGCTTGCGGCGCGAGGGGCCGTCCAGCACCTGGGCGAGCGGGGCCCCCACCACCTGGCGCTCCAGCGCGCGCTCCAGGCGCCCGTTGGATTCCAGGACGGTGCCGTCGCGGCCCAGCTCCAGCACGAAGCCGGGAAAGCCGCGCAGCAGCGGGTGCACCCCCAGGGCCTGCACGTCCCTCATGCAGCGAATCTCTCTTTCAGCCGCTCCGCCACCTCGACCGCGTCCTTCGCGGTGAGGTCCGCGCCCATCCGCTCCGCCAGCGCCGCGTCGCCCGCGAACGCCCGCCCGCCGATGGCGATCACAGGCCCGCCATCCGGCATGGCCTCGCGGATCGCCGCCACCGCCTCGCGCACCCGCGCCAGGTGCGGGGTGATGGAGGCGGAGAGCGCCACCACCTCGGGCCTGCGCTCCTTCACCATCTCCACCAGGTCTTCCACGGGAACGGAGGCGCCCAGGAAGACGGTGTCCCACCCGTCCAGCTCCAGCAGGTCGCAGACCATCCGCAGCCCCAGCTCGTGCCGCTCGTGCTCGGCGCAGGCGGCGACCAGCAGAGGGCCGGCCTCGGGGCGGTCGCCGAACAGCTCTTCGTACAGCCGCGACATGGCCAGCTGGGTGATGGCGGTGGCCAGGTGCTCGTCCGCCACGGTGATGCGGTTTTCCTGCCACAGCCGCCCGATCTCGTGCATGGACGGCTGGAACACCCGCAGGTACAGCGTGCGCGCGTCCATCCCCTCGCGCAGCGCGTCGTCCACCACGGCCAGCGCCTCGCGGCGGCTGCCGGCGCGGATGGCGGCCAGGTAGCGGTCGTGCGCCTGCTCCGCCGTCATCCGCCACCGCCCTGGCGCAGCGCGATCACCCCGGCCTCCAGGCAGGCGGAGACCAGCGCGGCCTCGTCCGCCCGCATCCGCGCGGCCACGTCGCTGGCGATGAGCTCGAACGAGCGGGCCAGCTCGCCGGTGGGCACGCCGCGGGAGCGCAGGACCCCATCCACCCAGCGGGCGTAGGCCACGAACAGCTCCACGTTCTCCAGCTCCACCGCGGGCGCCAGGTACTCCAGGTTGTACCGCATGTCCTGAAGGCACTTCAGGCGGCCGCGTTCGCCGTACTTGTCCACCAGCCACGGCATCTCGGCATAGAGCAGGCCGGTGACGGAGCGGGCGATGGCTTCCTTCTGGTCCAGCAGCGCCGCGGCGGCGCGCGCCCCCGTGCTCACCCCCGCCATTCGGGCGCCGCGCGAGAGTCCATCAGCACCTCGAACGCCTCGTGCCGCACGGTGGTGCGGGCCATGATCTCCCCCGGCTCGCGCCCGTGCGAGGTGGCGTGCTCCGCGCTCCCCATGTATTGGCGAAAGGCGTCGCGGCTCTCCCACGCGGTGAGAAAGGTGTGGGTGGCGTCGCCGGCCTGGGGCCGCAGCAGCTGCAGGTACAGAAAGCCGGGAAAGCCGTCCACCAGCCGCGAACGTTCGCGAAAGTGGCGCTCCAGCTCGGGCGCGTCGGCCTCGGGTACGGTCAGGTGGGAGATGAACACGAACATCGGCTCGTCGGCACGCACTTCCGTGGCAATTCAGCACAAATAAGCGCATGGCGGCGCCCTTGGCAAGGAACTCCGGCGCCGCCATCGCCCCCTTCATCCGTCCCGCTCCGCCGCTTCGCCGCGCCAGAAGTAGAACGCCAGCGCGCTCACGGTGGGGCCCGCGTCGATCTCCCCCTCCATCACCATCCGCCGCACGTCAGCCAGCGGCACGCAGCGCACGCCGGTCTCCTCGCCGTCGTCCAGCTCCTTCTCCCCCTCCCGCCGCACGCCCCGGACCACCACGGCGTGCACCCGCGTATCCTGCCACGACGGGTTGAGGGCCGCGGCGCCGATCCACTCCGCCTCGCCGCCCTCGTAGCCGGTTTCCTCGCGCAGCTCGCGCTCGCCGGCCTGCTCCGGACGCTCGCCCTCTTCCACCACGCCGGCGGGGAGCTCCAGCGTCACGCGCTGCAGGGGGTGGCGCCACTGCTCCACCATCACCAGCTGCTGGTCGGGGGTGATGGCGACCACCGCCACGCCGTCGGGCGCGCACGCCATGTTGAACTCGTGCACCGACCCGTCTTCGGGCGAGCGGGCGTGCATCGTATGGACGTCGAAGATGTCGAACTCGCCCCTGTCCTCCTTGCGCACCACCTCCCACGGCCGCGGCCGCCGCTCCTTCGCCATCCACCCTCCCTGCGAGTCCCCGGTCCGTGTCGATACGACGCAATCCGTTGCAGGGCATATTGTTTGCCACCGTGTCAGCGAGCCCGGCTTCCGGGCGGAGGTGTACGCGATACAAAGGAGGCACACGATGGCGGATGACGTGACGGGCAAGGCCACCCACCTGGGCGGCAAGCTGAAGGAAGGGCTGGGCGACCTGCTGGGAGACCGGCAGCTGAAGACGGAGGGGCGGCTGGAGCAGGCCGAGGGCGCGGCGGAGCAGGACGCGGCCCGCGCCGAGCGCGACCTGGAGGAAGCCCGGCTGCGCAAGGCCGCCGCCGAGCAGGCCCAGCGCCTGAACGACTGATCCAGCTTCGATGGGAAGTCGCCGCCCTCTCCGGGAGATTCCCGGGGAGGGCGGAGTGTTTGGGGCAGATGTTCAGTGGCGATTCCGGCAGGCCCCGCGCCGGCCCCCACCCGGGCCGGCACCACCGGCCCACCCTCCCCCGAACCTGCCGGGGGAGGGTTGTCGGGCCACCTTTCCCCGAGGGGTGGGGGCACCCGGCGCACTCCATGCATCGGGGGACGTGCGGAAACGGACGGACGAGGACGAAACCGGGAGATTGCCTGATGCACAGGGTTCGCGTGGTGCGGTCGTTCTACGACCAGTCGGAGCCGTTCGTGGGCAGGGTGGGCGAGGTGATCGGCCATTGGGGCGCCGACAACAACCAGGAGGGCCGCGACGGCTTTATGGTGCAGTTCGACGACGGCACCGTGATCGGTTTTTCCGAGAACGAGGTGGAGGACGCCTCCGAAGAGCAGCCCGTCGCCGGCGGCGAAGAGGCCGCGGCCGAGACGCCGGTGTAATCGGACGACGCGGCGGCCGGCGGGTCCGGCCCCGGTTGGGCGGTTGAAACCGCGGCTGGAAGGTCACGAAATCCGCCTGCGCGGATTGTAGCCGCCGCTCCGGGACGCCGATCACGCGATGGCGTTTCCGAATGCGAAGCCCCGCGCCGTTTGCGGGG
>DASTVC010000720.1:0-9082 GCA_035759295.1 Longimicrobium sp.
CGCCGTGCTCGTTCTCGACAAAGAGGAAGGTGAAGGCGTCGAACAGCCTGGTGGTCCCCAGCCAGCAGAACGGGGCGTGGCGGACGTCCAGATCCGGCTTGAAGCGCTCCGCGTACTTCGCGCGGATGCGGCTGTTCACCCCATCCGCCGCGACCACGAGATCGACTTCGCCCAATCCCAACCGCGAGAGATCCGCGTCATCCGCGATGTCGCAGCCGAAGCGGAGGTCCACGCCCAGCTCCGCGGCGCGGTCCTGGAGGATGCGCAGCAGCGTCTTGCGCGCGATGCCGCTGAAGCCGTGGCCGCCGCTGGTGATGACGGCGCCGCGGTGATGGACGTCGATGTCGTCCCAGTGCGCGAACTCGTCCTCGATGCGCTGCGCGGTGGGCGGATCGGCCTCACGCAGGTAGCCCAGCGTCTGGTCGCTGAAGACGACGCCCCAGCCGAAGGTGTCGTCCGCGGCGTTGCGCTCCAGGACGACCACCTGGTGGGCGGAGTCGGCCTTCTTCATCAGCAGCGCCAGGTACAGCCCGGCGGGCCCCCCGCCGATCACCGCCACCTTCACGTAAATCCTCGCGTCTCCGTGTGGGTTGAGCCCCGCTCACGCGGTGTGCGCAGTCTACGTGTCAGGTGGGGGCTAGGGAAGGGCGGAGGGGTGGGGCTGGCGGTTGTGTGCTTCGGATGGCTCCGTGCAGGCCCCCTCCGGGCCGGCACCACCGGCCCACCTCCCCCGAAACTGCCGGGGGAGGTGGGTGTCAGGCTGGCCGCGGTGAGCTTCGGATAGAGTTGTGCGAGATGGTGGGCCGCCCCCCTCCCGACCCTCCCCCGTAAACTGCGCGGAGGAGGGAGGTGCGACGCCCCTTAGTCGGGAGCGGGATCGAAGTCCACCTCCCCCAGGGTTTTTTGGGGGAGGTGCGAGCCTGAGCGAGTAAGGGGGCGCCCCTTCGGCGCAGGCCGATCCCTGCCGGAGCGATCGAATTCTTCCCTGTATGAGGCTCCGTCTTATCAGAGAATCACCGGCTCCTCGTAGCGCTCGTGGACCCCGTGCTCCGCGCGGGCGCGGCGGCGGCGCGGGCGGACGGAGCGCGCCACCAGAAGGCCCACGACGAACGCGCCGCCCAGCACCAGCAGCGTCTTCGTCAGGACCACCGGCGCGGGCGGAACGGAGACGACGCCGCGCTCGTCCGCCACGGCCGGGTTGTCGACGTAGCGACCGTGCGCGGGGACGGCGCGGGTGCGGAAGTTCATCGCCAGCTCGCGAAGCTCCTCGCGCAGCTGCGGCCCGTTGAGCGGAATGCCGTGGCCCGTGGCCGCCAGCTCCGGCTCCAGCTCCGCCAGCAGCCGCACCGAGCGCTCCGCGTTGCGCCAGTCGGGCGTGTAGTAGCTGGGCGGGCCGTTCACCTCCGGCGTCTGCTCCAGCACGTACGTCAGCGCCTCCTGCCGCGTGGTGACGAACGCGTCGCCCGCGATCAGCGCGCGGTCGGCGTCGCGGAAGAGCGAGACGTGGCCGGCGGTGTGGCCGGGTGTGTGGATCCACCGCCACCCCGGCATTCCCGGCACCGTGCCGTCCGCCGGCAGCGCCCGCACCCGCCCTCCCAGGTCGATGGGCTTGCGCGGATACATGAACGAGAGCCGCGCCATCGCGCCCCCCGGCACCCTGGGATCGGGCGGCGGATAGGCGGATTCGCCGGTGAGGTAGGGCAGCTCCAGCGGGTGCGCGTACACCACGCAGTCCCACATCTCCACCAGCTCGTGGATGCTTCCGCGGTGGTCGAAGTGGCCGTGGGTAAGGATGATGGCCCGAGGCCGCGCCCCGCGCCCGAACCGCTCTTCCGCCGCGGCCACGATGCTGCCTCCGTAGCCGTACATCCCCGTGTCCACCAGCACCCAGTTGCGGTCGCCGGCGTTGCGCGGGCCGTACAGGAACAGGTTCACGATGGCGGTGCGCAGATACGCCAGGTCGGGGAGCAGCTCCCGCGCCGCCCCCGTGGACGGATACGTCTGCCGCTCCATCTCCCGTCCCGAAATTCGATCCAAGGTAGCCACCATGCGCCCTCCCGCGTGAGCCGATCTTCGCGCCGCGAAGCCCCTGCCTCGCATGCCGTTAGGCCCCCTCGCCCCCGCAAACCCCGCGCCCCCGTGCCCACCATCACGGGCAAAACGACGTCGTATCGGGCCAGGGGAACGCGGGATCGGAGGATTCTCCCATGCGCTGTGCCGAAAACGGGCACGGAGCCTGCTAAAAAATCCGCCCGAACCTTTTCCAGGAGTGTAGAGATGCCTCGTGGAGACAAGTCATCCTATACCGCGAAGCAGCGCCGCAAGGCCGACCACATCGCGGATGGGTACGAGGATCGCGGCGTGTCGCACAAGGAAGCGGAGAGCCGCGCCTGGGCCACGGTGAACAAGGAGTCCGGCGGCGGCAACAAGTCCGGATCGGGACGCGGCAAGCCGGACTCGCACGCCTCGTCGCGCAAGGGCGGCCGCAAGAGCGGTGGCAGCCAGACCAGCGAGTCGCGGAGCGCCGCGGCCAGGAAAGGCTGGGCCACGCGCCGCCGCAACGGCAACGCCTGACGCCGCGGGAGAGGGACGTCGTCGAACGGCATCGAACTGCGTCCGCGGGGTGCCCCTCCCCCGGCCCCTCCCCGTTCGTTCCTCACGGAGAGGGGAGGGCGTAGCCGAGGGATCGGGGCTCGACGAAGGCGATCACGCTGGCGCCCGAAAGAGCGCCCCTTTACTCGCTCAGGCTCGCACCTCCCCCAAAAACCCCTGGGGGAGGTGGACTTCGATCCCGCTTCGAAAAGGTGCGTCGCACCTCCCTCCCCCGCGCAGTTTGCGGGGGAGGGCCGGGGAGGGGGGCGGCCCACCATCCCGACCCTCACCCCCCCGGAGCGCATCGCAGCCCGCCCAACAACAACCTCCCCCAGTCTTTTTTGGGGGAGGTGCGAGCCTAGGCGAGCGGAGGGGGCGCTGCCCTCGCGCCACCCCATCCGAAGCTCACCGCCCCCTGCGCGGAGCCGTCCCAAGCACCTCCATCGCCCGCCGACGCAGCGAAATCCCGTCGCAGCGCACCCACTTTCCACGGTGCAGTTTCGCCGCGCGCCCTCTACGCGATACATTCCTACATCGCACGCGGAGCAACAGATAGCGGGAAAACGGGAGCAGCAGTGGCGGATATCGCGATCGACCTGGGTACGGCGAACACGCTCATCGAGATCAGGGGCGAAGGGCTGGTGGTGAACGAGCCCTCCGTGGTGGCCGTGGACCGGCAGACGGGCCACGTGCGCGCCATCGGGCTCGAGGCCAAGCGCATGCTGGGCCGCACCCCCGAAGGCATCATCGCCGTGCGCCCCATGCGCGACGGCGTGATCGCCGACGTGGACATGGCGGACCTGATGCTGCGCCACTTTCTGGAGCGCGTGCTGCCGCGCGGCTTCTTTCGCGTAAAGCCCACCGTCGTCATCGGCGTGCCCAGCGGCATTACCGAGATGGAGAAGCGGGCCGTGCGCGCCGCGGTAATCGCCGCCGGCGCCAAGGCCGTGCACCTGATCTCCGAGCCCATGGCCGCGGCCATCGGCGTGGGCCTCCCCGTCACCTCGCCCAAGGGGTCGATGGTCGTCAACGTGGGCGGCGGCACCAGCGAGATCGGCGTGATCGCGCTCAGCGGCATCGTGGCCGACGCGTCCATCCGCGTGGCGGGGAACGAGATGGACGAGGCCATCATGGCCTACGTGCGCAAGAGCCGTAACCTGCTCATCGGCGAGGCCACGGCCGAGGGGGTAAAGATCCAGATCGGCTCCGCCTTCGCGCTGGACCAGGAGCGGGAGATGGACGTGACCGGGCGCGACCTGGTGAACGGCATCCCCAAGAGCGTGCGGGTGAACTCGGTGGAGATCCGCGAGTGCATCCAGGAGCCGGTGTTCGCCATCGTGGCCGCCGTGCGCCGCGCGCTGGAGACCACGCCCCCCGAGCTCTCGTCCGACATCATCGACGCGGGGATCGTGATGACGGGCGGCGGCGCGCAGCTCCGCGGCCTGGGCCGGCTGCTCGAGCGAGAGACGGGGCTCCCCATCCACCTGGACGAGCAGCCGCTCACCTGCGTGGTGCGCGGCGCCGCCCGCGTGCTGGAGGACCGGGAGCGCTACCAGAGCGTGCTTTCCTAGCCGGCCCTCGCCGGCAAGGAACGGCACCAGACGGAGCCGGCGGAGTTCTCCCGCCGGCTCCGTCGTTTTTTCGTGCGCAGCTCCTCCGTCCCGATCGCCCCCTCCACGGCTGATCTCTTGCATCCACACGCCTGTTCCCCCCGGACCCGCGGGACGCGGACCTCGCGTCCCGCGCCTATGCGTTCGCCCGGCACGCGCTTGCCGGCCCCGGTGGGGCATCCCCATGTTGATGCGCGGCAACGCGTTCCATCGTCCCCGGCTGGCGCCTCGCGCACCCGCCGCGGACGCCGCTTACCTCGCAGACGGAGCAGGCATGAGCCAGGACGTCCTCGCGCGCAACAACGTCCACGTATCCGGCCGGGGCACGCAGCCCATGCTGTTTGCCCACGGCTTTGGCTGCGACCAGAACATGTGGCGCTACGTGACGCCCGCCTTCCAGGACGACTACCGCATCGTCCTTTTCGACTACGTGGGCAGCGGCAAGTCCGACCTGGGCGCGTACGATCCGGAGCGCTATTCGAAGCTGGACGGATACGCGCAGGACGTGCTGGACGTGGTGCGCGCGCTGGACCTGCGCGACGTGATCTTCGTAGGCCACTCCGTAAGCAGCATGGTGGGCGTGCTGGCCGCCAACCAGGAGCCGGACCGCTTCGCCAGGCTCATCATGGTGGGCCCCTCGCCGCGCTACATCAACGACGCCCCGGACTACGTGGGCGGCTTCGAGCGCGCCGACATCGAAGGGCTGCTGGAGATGATGGATAGCAACTACATCGGCTGGGCCAACTTCCTGGCGCCCGCCATCATCAAGAACCCCGACCGTCCGGAGCTGGGGGAGGAGCTGACGGAAAGCTTCTGCAGCACCGATCCCACCATCGCCCGGCGCTTTGCCGAAGCCACCTTCTTCGCCGACAACCGCGAGGACCTGCGGTCGCTGCGCATCCCCTCGCTGGTGATGCAGTGCTCGGAAGACATGATCGCCCCGCCCGAGGTGGGCGAGTACGTGCACCACGCGCTCCCCGGCAGCACGCTGCGGGTGATGAAGGCCACCGGCCACTGCCCGCACATGAGCCACCCCGAGGAGACCATCGAGATCATCCGGGAATACCTGCATCCCGCGCACGCCGCGGTATGACGTGAGCGGCGGCACGGCGGCGGTTGCGATGGACGACCTGCTGAACCAGGCACCCTGCGGCTTTCTGTCGTTCGTTGACGACGGCACCGTCACCGCCGCGAACCAGACCCTGCTGGGGATGCTGGGCTACGAGGCGGACGAGCTCACCGGCGGCCCGATCGAGCGGATCTTCAACGTCGGCACGCGCATCTTCTACCAGACGCACTTCTTTCCCCTGCTGCGCATGCATGGGCACGCGGAGGAGATCTTTCTTCTCCTGCGATCGCGCGGCGGGCAGGACGTGGGCGTGCTGTGCAACGCGTCGCGGCGCGAGCGCGGCGGCGCGCCGGCCAACGACTGCGTCTTCATGCGGGTGCAGGAGCGCCGGAAGTACGAGGAAGAGCTGCTGCGCGCCCGCCGCGCCGCCGACGAGGCCCGCGGCGTGGTCGAGGCGCAGGCCTCCGTGCTGCGCGAGCAGAACCGGGTGCTCGAAGAGCAGGCGATGGAGCTGGAGCTGAGCCAGCAGCAGCTGCAGGAGCAGGCGTTCGAGATGGAGACGGCCAGCGAAGAGATGCAGGCCATCAACGACGAGCTGCTGGAGCGCACGGACGAGCTGGAGCACGCCCGCACGGCGGCGGAGGAGGCCAACAAGGCCAAGAGCACCTTTCTGGCGGTGATGAGCCACGAGCTGCGCACCCCGCTGAACGCCATCGCCGGCTACGTGCAGCTGATGGAGATGGGGATCCACGGCCCCGTGACGGAGGCGCAGCTCGAGGCGCTGGGCCGCATCGAGCGCAGCCAGCGGCACCTGCTGCGGCTGATCAACGACGTGCTGAACCTGGCGCGCATCGAGGCCGGCCGCGTGGACTACGCGCTGGAGGACGTGCCGCTGGCGGAGGTCGTCGCCACGGTGATGCCGATGGTGGAGCCGCAGCTGAACGAGCGGCAGATCGGCTGGCGGGTGGAGGTGGATCCCGCGCTGGTGGTGCGCGCGGACCGCGACAAGGTGCAGCAGATCGTGCTAAACCTGCTCAGCAACGCGGTCAAGTTCACGCCCCCCGGCGGCCTGGTGACGGTGGATGCCGACGCGGAAGCCGGCCGCGCGCGCCTGCACGTGCACGACACGGGAATCGGCATTCCGGCGGACAAGGTGGCGTCCGTCTTCGAGCCATTCGTGCAGGTGGACGTAAGCCGCACCCGCCGCGCGGAGGGGAGCGGGCTAGGCCTGGCCATCAGCCGCGACCTGGCGCGCGGCATGGCCGGCGACCTGCACGCCCGCAGCGTCGAGGGCCGCGGCTCCACCTTCACCCTCACGCTTCCCTGCGTGTAAAGAGCAAAAGATTGGGCCTCACACGGAGGGCACGGAGGACACGGGAGGTCTTGATCCCTCGGTGCCCTCCGTGCCCTCCGTGTGAGGCTTTCTGTTGTCTTTTGAGCGACGACGCCGCCTACTTGCGGACCACGCGCTCCATGTAGGCGCGGATGCGGGCGTGCGTCTCGGGCGCGGACCACAGGGCGTGCGCGCGGCGGTCGTACTCCGCGGAGGCGTCCATGCGCGCCAGGGCGTCGGCGCGCAGGGCCTGCTTGGTGGCGCGGAACACCTCCGGCGGCAGCGAGGCCAGCTGCGCGGCCACCTCACGCGCGCGGCCCAGCAAGGCGTCGGGCGGCACCACCTCGTCCAGCAGCCCCGCGGCGAGCGCGTCGTGCGGCGCCAGCGTGGCGCCGGTATAGACCAGCGCCTGCAGCCGGTGGCGCGGCACCGCGAAGCGCACCACCTCCAGCGGCGCCGCGGGAAACGGCACCCCCACCACCAGCTCCGGCACCCCGATGCGCCCGTTTCCCTCCGCCATGATGCGGTAGTCCGCCGCCAGCGTCATCACCCCGCCGCCGGCGATGGCGTGGCCGTTCACCGCCGCCACCACCGGCACCGGCAGCGCGAACAGCGCCCGCACGAAGGTGGAGAGCAGCGGTACGAAGCGGTCCACGTACGCCGCCCCGCCGCCCGTAATGCGGTACAGGTCCACACCGGCGGAGAAGATGCCGCCGGTGCCGGTGAGGATCACCGCGCGCGCACCGGCGGCCGCGTCCAGCTCCGCCCCCAGCGCCTCGAGCAGCTCCACGTCCATCGCGCTGGCCTTTCCATGCGCCAGCCGCAGCGTCAGGGTCCCGTCCTCCAGCTCCCGTTCGATCATCGTTGGCAATCCCGGTGTAGAGGCAACCGCCGCCTCGGTTGATACGTCGGCACCACTTGGAAACCGATGGAGATTCATCGATTATGTAATTCGCATTATGTAAAACACATAATGCGTTGGTCTCCTACGACGCCTGCGCGAGTCGGAGCCATGCCGCGAAGAACGGATCGATCAACCGGTACCAGGTGTGTCCGTCGCGCTTCTCGGATCGGATCAGGCTCGCCTGCTCGAGCTGCTTGAGGGCAGTCTGCATGCTGGCGGTCGAGATGTGGTGCTTGCGGGCGACCGGAGCTGACATCATCCCCTTGCCGCGCTCGGTGATGATCGCCTTGATCGCGGTCTTCTGGTTGCGGCGAAGCGTGGTCCAGATCTGCGTGTACGCGGGGTCCTCCCGGCGCACCAGGCGCTCCAGCGCGTCGTCCACCACCTGCCTGGTCACCTTGTTCCCCGGAGCGGCGCGCAGCATCTCCCACGCCTGGTGCGCCAGGCGCTGCACGTTGTAGGGCACCTCCTCGGCGCAATCCAGGAGGTGCGCGCACACCCCCGGCTCGCACGAAAAGCCGCTGCCGGCAAAGCCGTTCTCCAGGAACTCCAGGAACTCGTCCCGCGGAAGGGCGCCGAGAAAGATGCGCTCCCCCATCCGGTAGAAGGGCCGGTCGGGATCGCTCGTCATCTCCGTGAGCAGGCGCGTATCCGATCCCGCGAAGATGTAGCCCAGGTGGCGATGCTGCTGAACGGTTGATCGTAGCTGCCGCTCGGCGGTGATCCCGTGCTCCACCACCACCTGCTGCACCTCGTCCAGGATCACGACCACCGTGCGGCCTGACTCCGCGGCCAGGCTCTCGACGGCATCCAGCGCGTCCGTCAGCACCGGCAGCGCTCCGCGCGACGACCGGCCCCCGATGCTGATGGACAGGAAGCCCTCCGGGTCCACGCGCGCCTCCGGCCGTAGCAGCCCGGCGGCGCGCGAGATGAGCGAGACCGCGCGGTCCAGACGGCTCTCCAGCGCCCGCGCCGCCGCCGTCAGCAGCGCCTCCGCCAGCAGTTCCAGCGACTCGTACTTCTCGGCGTCGAAGCGCAGCACCACGGTGCCCTGCCGCGTCGCCGCCTCACCCGCCGCGCTCAGCACAGACGTCTTTCCAAACCGCCGCGGGCCGATCAGGAACAGCTTGCCCCGGTTCCGGATGGCGGCGTCGATCGCCGCCATCTCCTCCCGGCGGTCGACGAGCTCGTCCAGCCCCAGCTCACGGCCGTATTCGAATGGATTCAGCTTGTCCATCTTCAGCTCACTCGCGAGGGAGCACCAGCGCACTATGCAAAATACATTATGTGAATTACATAACGCAAGATGCATAATCCCTGTGCCCCTCACTCCTCCCGCAACGCCGCCAGCGGAGTGTGGCGAAAGACTTCGCGGCTGGCGAGCAGGCCCACGGCGGCGGAAAGGGCGGTCACGCCCAGCGCCAGCCAGAGCAGCGGCAGCACCGGTACCGCGTAGTCCACCTCGAACAGCCACTTCGCCAGCGCCCAGCCGGCGATGACCGCCAGCAGGATCCCCGCGAGGCTGGCCAGCAGCCCCAGCGACAGGTACTCCGCCAGCAGCACCCGCGCGATCT
>DASTVC010000721.1:0-4683 GCA_035759295.1 Longimicrobium sp.
GAGAACGTGCAGCGCGCGGACCTGTCGCCCCTGGAAGAGGCGACGGCGTACAAGCGGCTGATGGACGACTTCAACTTCACGCAGGCCGAGGTGGCCGAGAGCGTGGGGCGCGAGCGGTCTACCGTGGCCAACCTGCTGCGCCTGCTCTCCCTTCCCCCGTCCGTGCACCGGCTGCTGGACGAGGGCAAGCTGCTGATGGGCCACGCCCGCGCGCTGCTGGGGCTGGAGAGCGAGCGCGAGATCGCCGACCTGGCGCGCGTGGCCGCCGACAGCGGAATGACGGTACGCGCGGTGGAGGAGCGCGTCCGTGATCGCCGCCCCGCGGCGAAGGTGAAGGACGCGCCCGCCGAGCCCGCGCGCGGCGACGCGCACCTGCGCCACCTGGAGGCGGAGCTGCAGCGTACGTTCGGCACGCAGGTGCGCATCCGCGTGCAGGGCGGCAGCGCCGGTCGCATCGAGATCCCGTTCCTCAACGCGGACGACTTCGATCGCGTGCTGGAGCTGCTGCTGGGCTCCGAAGGGAAGAGGTAAGGCGGATGGCCCGCGACGACCGGGAGATGACCTTCATCTGGATTCCGCACGGCCGAGATCCAGGCAGCACCCGCTCGTTCGAGCTGAGCTACCGGCGCGCGAAGGCGTGGGGGGTCGGGGCGGGGATCCTGGCGTTCGTGCTGCTGCTGATGGCCGGGTCGTGGTTCTGGCTGGCGGCGCAGGCGGCGCGCGTGCCGGGGCTCACCTCCGAGGTGCGCGAGCTGCGGCGCGACCGGGTGCGGGTGCGCGAGCTGGCGCAGACGGTGGAGCGGCTCTCCGCCGAGTACGCCAAGGTGCGCGCCATGCTGGGCCCGGACAGCGCCGCGCTCCCCGCCGTGGAGACGGTGGTGCCCGCGGCGGACAGCGCGTCCGCCGACTCCGCGTCCGACGCGGAGGGTGAGCCGGTGGGTCGGCCGCGCTCTTCCCTTCCCCGCGGCTGGCCGCTGGCGGCGCGGGGGTACGTGACGCGCGGACACCTGGCGCGCATCCGCGGCAGCCATCCGGGCATGGACATCGCGGTTGCTTCCGGATCGCAGATCCTGGCCTCCGGCGGCGGCACCGTGGCCGAGGTGGGCGAGGACAGCGTCTACGGGCGCTTCGTCCGCATCGCCCACCCGGGTGGGTACGAATCGCTGTACGCGCACGCGTCGTCGCTGCTGGTGCACGCGCGCGACCGGGTGCCGCAGGGGCGGGTGATCGCGCTCAGCGGCAGCACCGGGGTCTCCACGGCGCCGCACCTGCACTTCGAGATCCGCAAGGACGGGCGGCCGGTGGATCCCGGCGCACTGATCCACAACCCGAACTGAAGACGTGATGCTGGGGGGAAAGAAGAGCACCGACCGCGCGGCCCTGCCCCGCGGGAGTGCCAATGAGGGCTCGATGTCGCTCATCGGGCCCGGGATGAACATCGTGGGCGACCTGAGCACCGACGGCACCGTCCGCGTGGAGGGGCGCATCGAGGGAACGGTGCGCGCCGGCAAGGCGGTGGTGATCGGCAAGGGCGGAGAGGTGGTGGGCGACGTGCTCACCCAGGACGCCGTGATCGGCGGCATCGTCCGTGGTACCGTGGTGGCCGAGAGCCGGCTGGAGCTGCAGTCCACCTGCGACATCGAGGGGCAGATCCGCGCCCGCTCGCAGCACCTGCAGCTGGAGGAAGGGTGCCGCTTCAACGGGCAGATCCAGATGCTGGACGGCGGTGAGTCCCTGGCCCTTCCCGCCCCCGCGCGCGTGGAGAACTCCACAGACTACTAGGGTTTATCCACACGTTGAACAGAGGCAGCCAAGTCGTTATCCATCAACGGCTTGGCTGTTTTCCACAGCATGGGGACCCACTTGTCCACCCGCGTTTTCCACATTTTGTGGATACGACCCGTAACCCCGTTAAAGCCGTGGACTTTCGCACTCTGATCGCGTACCTGGATGGCTATCTGCGCATCCCCGAAGTGCCCGATTACCCCACCGCGGTGAATGGTCTGCAGGTGGATTGCGGCCGCGCGGAAGTGCACCGGATCGCCGTGGCGGTCGACGCCGTGCAGCACACCATCGACGTCGCCGTGCGCGAGGGCGCCGACCTGCTGCTGGTGCACCACGGCCTGTTCTGGGACGGCAACCAGCCCGTCACGGCGCGCCGCTACCGCCGCCTCAAGGCTCTGTTCGATGCGGACCTGGGGCTGTACTCCGCCCACCTCCCGCTGGACGTGCACCCGGAAGTGGGGAACAACTCAGTCCTGGCGCGCGAGCTGGGCGTGGAGATCCGCGGCACCTTCGGTGAGTACAAGGGTGCGCCGGTGGGCGTGTGGGGCGAGATCGATATCCGGCGAGAGGCGCTGTGCGCCCGGCTGGACGCGGTGCTGGGCGGGCGGGTGAAGATGGTGCCGGGCGGCCCCGAGCACGTTCGCCGCGTCGGGGTGATCACCGGCGGCGCGGGGGGCGAGACGGCGGCCGCGGCAGCGATGGGGCTGGACGCGTACGTCAGCGGCGAGGGCGCACACCACAACTTCTTCGACGCGGAGGAGGGCGGCGTGAACCTGCTGCTGGGCGGGCACTACGCCACGGAGACCTTTGGCGTGCGTGCCCTGGCGCGGCACCTGGAGGAAAAGTTCGGACTGGAGTGGACGTTCATCGATCACCCCACCGGACTATGATCCATATGTGAATGACTGTTAGCGAACGAGCGTTCTGGATTACTCCTTCGAGCCCGCGCCGACCTGCTGCTGATCCGCGCCTTCGGTGATCCCATCCGCGGCGCAGCGCTCGGCGAACAGGTCGCGCTCCACCACCTCTTCCCAGGCGCCGCGCACGGGCTCCCGTTCCGCCAGCTCCACCAGCGAGGGATCGAACTGGCTGCCGGAGCCCTCGCGCAACGCCTCGAGCGCTTCTTGCACGGGCATGGCGTCGCGGTATTTGCGCGGCTGCGTCATGGCGTCGAAGGCGTCGGCCACGGCGATGATGCGCGCCTCCAGCGGAATGTCGAGGTCGTGCAGTCCGTGTGGGTAGCCGCTGCCGTCCCAGCACTCGTGGTGGGTGGAGACGATCTCCATGATTCCCGGGTGCTCCGGCTCCAGCGGGGTAAGGATGTGCGCGCTCTCGTGCGGATGGTTCTTGATCTCCGCCCGCTGCTCCTTCGTAAGCGGCGTGCGCGAGTGCACGATGTGAAAGAAGCGGTCGTCGATCTTGCCCATGTCGTGCAGCAGGGCGGCCACGCGCAGGGTGTGCAGCTGGTGCCCGCGCATCCCTACGGCCTGGGCCAGCGCGTAGCTCAGGTCCGCCACGCGGCGGCTGTGGCGCGCGGTGACCGGGTCTCCCGCGTACAGCGCGTTCAGCAGCAGGTCCACCATCCGACGGTGCAGCAGGCCGGCATCGCGCCGGCGCCGCGTGGTATCGACCATCCACGCGAGCCCCACCAGCCCGGCAGAGGCAGCCGCGACCCCTGCCAGGCGCCACCGCGCCCCATCATCACTTCTCGACATCCGGCGTGACATCCCAGGGTTTCCGCCCACTCGACGAACCCGGCGGCTCTGCACGGAGCAAGCCACGCACCCCGCGCCGCGCCCTCCTGGTCTTTGTCCGCGCGCCGCGGCCGGGCCGTGTAAAGACGCGCCTCGCCGCCGCCATCGGCGACCCGGCGGCGCTCCGCGTCTACCGCCGGCTGGCCGAGCACACGCTGGCGGAGGCGCGCGCCCTGGCCGCGGACGGCGTCGACATCCGCATCCACTACGCCCCGGCGGATGCGGGCGATGCCGTGCGCGCGTGGCTCGACACGGGCCCGCTCTACCTGCCGCAGGCGGACGGCGACCTGGGCGCGCGGATGAAGGACGCCTTCGCGCGCGCCTTCGCGGACGGCGCGGAGCGGGTGGTGATCGTGGGATCGGATCTGCCGGAGGTGAGCGCCTCCCTGCTCCGCCGCGCGTTCGAGCTGCTGGAAGCGAATCCGGCGGTGATCGGCCCGGCGAGGGACGGAGGCTACTATCTGCTGGGGCTGCGCGGGCTGGTGGACGGGATATTCGACGGGATGGAGTGGAGCACGCCGCGGGTGCTGCGGACGACGCTGGAAAGATTCAGCGCCGCGGGCGTGCAGCCGGCGGCGCTGGAAGTGCTGGCGGACGTGGATACGGTGGATGACCTGCCGCCCGGCTGGCTGGAGGCGGCGCGGATCGATGGAGGGGATCAGCCCCGCGCCTGATCCGGATCCGGCGGGTCCACCGAAGCCTCCTTCTCATCCCCCCGCATCAGGAAGCGGACGGCGAGGCCCAGCACGCCGATGGGCACCACGACGGCGGCGGTGGCGGCCAGCGAGGCCACGTGCGGCCGGTCCAGCGCGCGCAGGGCGAACTTCATGCGCCGGGTGAGCTCCGCGGCACGCTCCAGTGCGTCCGGCGGCGCATGCGTGGGGATCCCCCAGTCGAAGTCCTCCAGGCGCTCCAGGTAGCCCTGCTCCACGCACCCCTCCAGGCTGAACACGTGGATGTCGCGCGTGTGCCGCCGCGTGAGACGCAGGTCGCGCGCGAACTCATCCCACGTAAGCGGCGGCGGCGGATCCAGCCCCTCCTCGACGCCGCCGCCCGTCACCCCGACGGCCACCGCGGGAAAATGCCGCGCGTAGAAGTCCAGGAACCCCTGCCCGTGCGGCCGCACAAAGCTGGTGTACAGCAT
>DASTVC010000722.1:0-3447 GCA_035759295.1 Longimicrobium sp.
CCGCAGCCGCTGCAGCTCGCCGGGGGAGAGCGTGGGCGTGCTGCGCTCGATGGACAGGTATCCCAGCCCCATGTCCAGCAGCACCTCCAGCCGCGCGCACAGGTCTTCGTTGATGCGCCGCGCCACCATCGCCTTTTCCGGGTGCTCCGCGTCGCGCCGCTTGCGCCCCGCGGCCGTCCCCTCCGCGTACGGGCGGGCGAGGGCGGCCACGCGGGCCAGGGGCAGGCGCGACAGCTCGGTGATGTCCAGTCCCGCGAACTTCACCGACAGCGACTCCGGGCGCAGCCGCTTGCCGCCGCACACCGGGCACTCCGTGCTGAGCATGTACTGCATCACGCGCCGCCGCATGGACGCGCTCTGCGTGTTGGCGAAGGTGTGCAGCACGTGCCGCCGCGCGCTCGTGAAGGTGCCCATGTAGTCGGGCTCCGCCTTCCGCTTCAGCGCGCGCCGCGTTTCTTCCGGCGTGAGGCCGGGGTAGACGGGGACGACGGGCTGCTCGTCGGTGAAGAGGATCCAGTCGCGGGCCTTCTGCGGCAGGTCGCGCCAGGGGCGGTCCACGTCGAAGCCGAGGGTGACGAGGATGTCGCGCTGGTTCTGCCCGCCCCACGCCTGCGGCCACGCGGCGATGGCACGCTCGCGGATGGTCAGCGACGGATCGGGCACCATCGACTGCTCGGTGACCTCATAGATGCGGCCGTGGCCGTGGCAGCGGGGGCAGGCGCCCTCGGGGGTGTTGGGGGAGAACCCCTCGGCGTAGATGATCCCCTGCCCGGGCGGATAATCGCCCGCGCGGGAGTACAGCATCCGCAGCAGGTTGCTGAGCGTGGTCACGCTGCCGACGGACGAGCGGGTGGTCGGCGTGCCGCGCTGCTGCTGGAGTGCCACGGCGGGCGGAATGCCGTCGATCTCGTCGACGTCGGGGATGCCCATCTGGTGAAAGAGCCGCCGCGCGTACGGCGCCACGGACTCCAGGTAGCGCCGCTGCGCCTCGGCGTACAACGTGCCGAACGCGAGCGACGACTTGCCCGATCCCGACACGCCCGTGAACACCACCAGCGCGTCGCGGGGGATGTCGACGTCCACGTTCTTGAGGTTGTTCTCCCGCGCCCCCCGCACCCGCACGAACTCGTGCGTGCCGTCGGTCCCGCCCGCCTGCCTCCCGCTCTTCCCTGCCCTCATCTGCCCCTCGCCCGCCCGAGTGTGGTGGTCCAGACCGGGAGATGGCGATGCACGCCCGGCCTCGCCCCCGCGATGCGCGGCGCCAGAGTCGTGCCCGATCAGGATCAGAGCCCGGCAGGTTGTCGAGATTCTTTCGCAGTATGGACCGTGTGGACTAGAATGCATCCGCCACATCCACCATCCCTTCAAGGAGCATGGCAATGCACAAGATCAAGCTGGACCTCGACCGTCTCGAAGTCGTCTCCTTCGAGACGGAGTGCCCGTGCGAAAGCAACGGAGCCGCCGCAATCTCCGGACGGGCGTGCGTTACCCGGCCCACGGTGTACGGCACCTGCTGCACACCCTGACCACCACCCCGTCCCTGTGACGGGCTCGATGACGTTACGGAAGCCGCCGCCACAGAGGGATTGTGGCGGCGGTTCTACATGCAATGAAGATGGAGATTGGCGGAGCCGGCAGATGACGATGCATCAGGCACGTCGATGCTTCGGCCCGCGATGCGCCGCGGCGCTCCCTCAGAGGGTGTTTAAGAATCAGCCTGACCGACTGATTTCCCGAGAGGGTGTTGCCAAACCTCACCGGCTCCCACCGGAGGCACACTGTCGTCCTGAGGGAGCGCACGCCCGTAACCTTCATAACCACAGAAGCTTGCGCGCGACCGAAGGATCTTTGTCGGGTCGCGCGAGGCCCAGCCGTCGGGAGCCGTTCAAGTCCCCTCATTCAGGCAGACAAGGTCCTTCAGTCGGGCGCCAACCCTTTGCCTGAAAGCAGTTTGCGGAGCGGAGCCCTCCCTCGGGAAGTCAACGCTTGTGGACGGTTTGGCAACACCCTCTGAGGGAGGCGCCGCTCCCAACCCTCTGCTGGCGCAAGCAATCTGGAGCCGACCGAAGGATCTCGCCGGCAGCACCGGGGGGCTGGATCAGTGTCGGGTGGCCGGCCCCGCAATCGCCGGGACGAGATCCTTCGGTCGCGCGCAAACGGTTGAGTAACTTCAAGTTCCGGAGGTGTGCTCCCTCAGGAAATCAATCCTCGGTTGTCTGAAAGACCAGCTTCTTGAACACGCTCTCAGGAGCTCAAGACTTCGGATCAGAGGTTTGGAAACACCCTCCCGCGCAGTTTGTGGGGCTTTCCGTCGTCGTTGCGGCGGCTTGAGCCGCTCACGTCGCGAGCGGCGGCATGGGTGCGAGGTTGTATTCGGCTTCCATTCGGGTTAGATTACGGGGTGTACGACCACCCTGATCTCGAGGGTCCCAGAATGCAGCAGCTGGTACAGCTCCGCGGGCGCGGCGCGCCGCAGAACCCCAAGAACCGCTTCGTCGATTCCGAGTACGTCGCGGACGGCGACTGGCTGGACACGCTCCCGGACGACGAGCCCGGACCCCGCACGGAGCTTCTGCGCGACCACACGCGGGGGATCATCTCGCGCAACGACAGCCCGGACATTCCGTTCGAGACCAGCGTGAACCCGTACCGCGGGTGCGAGCACGGCTGCATCTACTGCTTTGCGCGCCCCACGCACGAGTACCTGGGATTCTCCGCCGGGCTGGACTTCGAGACACGCATCCTGGTGAAGCACGAGGCGCCGGAGCTGCTGCGCAGGGAGCTGGCGTCGCCGCGGTGGACGCCGCAGCCCATCGCCATGTCGGGCGTGACCGACCCGTACCAGCCGGCCGAACGGAAGCTGCAGATCACCCGGCGGTGCCTGGAGGTGCTGGCGGAGTTCCGGAACCCCGTGGCCATGGTCACCAAGAACCACCTGGTCACCCGCGACATCGACCTGCTTGGCGAGCTGGCCGCGCACCAGGCGGCCGTGGTGAACATCTCCATTACCACGCTGAACGAAAAGCTGCAGCGGGTGATGGAGCCCCGCGCGTCCACTCCGGCGCGGCGGCTGGAGGCGGTGCGCAAGCTGGCGGAGGCGGGCATCCCCGTCCGCGTGCTGGCGGCGCCGGTGGTGCCGGGGCTCACCGACCACGAGATGCCGGCCATCCTGGCCGCCGCGGCGGAGGCGGGCGCCGGCGCGGCGTCGTACATCCCCCTGCGGCTGCCGCACGGGCTCAAGGGGTTGTTCGAGGACTGGCTGGAGACCCACTTTCCGGACCGCAAGGACAAGGTGCTCAACCGTATCCGCGAGATGCGCGGCGGCAAGCTGTACGATGCGGAGTGGGGCACCCGCATGCGGGGCGAGGGCGTGTTCGCGGACCAGTACGAGGTGCTCTTCGGCGCCACCTGCCGCAAGCACGGGCTGGTGCGCACCTTTCCCCCGCT
>DASTVC010000723.1:0-2802 GCA_035759295.1 Longimicrobium sp.
CGCCACCCCCAGCGCGCCGACCGAAGGACCTTGCCTCCGAAACCGTGCGGCCAGCTTTCGCGCGGCGAGCCCTCTGGATTCAGCCGCGCTCCTCCAAACTGTCATTTCGAAGGAGCGCCGCTCGAAACCGTCCCCCACGACAGACCCGGCGCGCGACTGAGAAATCTACTCTCCGCATGCTGGTGCCCTGTTCCTCGCCCCGGGCCCGGCCCTGTCCAGCCGTGGTGCAACCGCACGTGTGGAGCGGCTGCCGCGTCCGCCCTCGCGCGAACCGACGGTAGATTCCTCGGCCCTGCAACCGGCGTGCGAAAGGCGGGCGGCAGTGCGGGCGGGCCTCGGAATGACAGCGTCGGATTGATCCCGGGCTACTGCGCGGGCGTGCCGAACTGGATGCGCTCGGGCATCTCGGCGATCACGTAGGCCATCACGGCCATCGCGGCGACGGAGCGGCCCACGTCGGCCGGGTCCAGCTTGTCGGGCGTGTCCGCCGCGGTGTGGTGGTACCAGAAATAGCGGCTCCCATCCACCGTAAGCCCCATCCCGGGCACCCCCAGCTGCATGATGGGCCCGATGTCGGCTCCGCCGCCGCCGCGCGTGATGCTGTCCGCGCCGATGGGCGCCAGCAGCCGGCCGATCTGCTGCACCACGGCGAACGCGGCGTCCGGCCCCGTGAACCCGAAGCCCCGGGGCGCGAACACGCCTTCGTCGCTCTCGATGGCCAGCACGTGGTCGGCCACCTCGGCGCGGTGCGCATCGCGATAGGCGTTGCCGCCGCGCAGGCCGTTCTCCTCGTTGGTCCACAGGACCACGCGGATCGTGCGGCGCGGACGCAGCCCCAGCACCTTCATCAGCCGGACCGCCTCCCACGCGGCCACGCACCCGCCCGCGTCGTCCATCGCCCCCGGCGCGGCATCCCACGAGTCGATGTGGCCGCCGATCACGATCACCTCGTCCGGCAGCTCGCGGCCGCGGATCTCGGCCACCACGTTGCGCGACGGCGCGTCGGGGAGCATGTGCGCCTCCATCCGCAGCCGGATGCGCGGGGTCTGCCCCCGGTCCTGCATCCGCCGCAGCAGCATCGCGTCCTCCATCGACAGCGCGGCGGCGGGGATGTGCGGCACGGTGTCGGCGTAGCGCATGCTGCCCGTGTGCGGCGTCTGCATGCCGAACGGCCCCACGGAGCGGATCAGGCTGGCCACCGCCCCCACGCGTGCCGCCGCGATGGCGCCCGCGCCGCGGTACTGCACCGTCTGCCCGTAGCTGGTGAACGGCACGTCGAAGAGCACGATCTTGCCGCGTGCCTCCGCCGCCCGCGCCTGCAGCTCGTCGAAGCTGCCGACCACCAGCACCGGCGCCTCGATCCCCTCCGCCGGCGTGCCGATGCTGCCGCCCAGCCCCAGCATGTGCAGCTCCACCTGGCGCGGGGCGAGGAGAGTGGCGGATTCCTGCCCGCGCACCCAGCGCGGCACCATCACCGGCTCGGCGTGCACGTTCTCCAGTCCGTCGTCCTGCATCTGCGCCAGCACCCAGTCGATGGCGCGCTCCAGCTCCGGCGTGCCGCTGAACCGCGGCCCGAAGCCGTCCACCAGCTCCGCGATGCGCTCCCACGCCGCGCTGTCGGCGGTGGCGGCGTGGATCAGGCGGTCGGCGGCGGCCTGGTAGGGCGCCACGTCCTGCCCCGCGGCCGGCGCTGCGGCGAGGACGGCGGCGGCGAAGGTGGCGGCGGCGAGGGTGGCGGTGGATAGAAGACGTCGCAGGCTCATCGGCGGATGCGGGACGGGGATTCGGTTGATGTGGGACACGCGCAATCTCGCGCGTCGGCGCGTGCGCGGCCAGCGGCTGGCATCATCCGAGGTGGTGCGTTGCCGATGGCGTCTCCCGGGCGGTTGAAACCGCGGCTACAACATCACGAAGTCCGCCTGCGCGGACTCGGCGGCCGGAGTGCATGCGGCGGCCCAGGCAGCGGAGCGTCCGCAGCCAGTTTGCGAGCCCATCAGAATAACGAAGAGGCCGCTGGCTTTCGCCTGCGGCCTCTTCGATCCATCGAAAATCTCTAATCGCTCGTCACCACAACGCTCTGGACGATCTTGCCTTTGCGGACGATGGCGTAGCCGGTGTGCTTGCCGAGCTTCTTCCACGTGTTGGAGGGGTTGGCGAAGGCCCATAGCTCATCGCCTTCCTCGGCCTGCGCCTTGAGCTTCTCCCATTCGCGGCGAATGCGCAGCGCGGGCATGGGCGGCAGGTCGCGGTGCGTGGAGATGGGCCGGTTCTCCACCCGCTGCGTCAGCCATTCGGACGGAATCTTCATCTATCCTGTGCCGTTGATCGGAGGTGGACAGCCCGCGCGCCGGGCCACGGTCGCATCCATCCAGTCTAACGCCAACGGGGGAAGGACTCCAGATCGGCCGGGGACTTCGGAAGAATCAGAAGGCGGCGCGGAGGCCGAACATCAGGGTGCGGCCGGGGACGATGGTGATGTTGTCGGGCTCGCCCTGCTGCCGGTCGAGCAGGTTGTCGCCGGTGAGCACCAGCACGGTGCCGCGGGGAAGGTCCAGCGTGACGGTGGTGTTCAGGCGCGGGACGCCGTCGTAGCGGTGCCAGTAGCCGCGCAGCCCGGCGCCGACCAGCTCCTCCGCCGAGCGGGTGCGGGACTGGAAGTCGCGGGCCAGCGCCAGCCGGTCGTAGTTGATCCAGTCGAACGCGCGATACCCCGTCAGCGCCGCCGTCCATCCGTCCGCCTGGTACGCGGCGGTGCCGCTGAGGGTGAGCGCGGGGACCTCCAGCATCCGGTCGCCGGCGCGC
>DASTVC010000724.1:0-2109 GCA_035759295.1 Longimicrobium sp.
CGGGGTGCGAAGAGGGCGGGCGCGCGGCCGCGTTCGTCGCGCGGCAGTGGCCGCCGCCGCTGGACCATCCGCTGGAATTCACCGCGCGAGACATCTCATTGCGCGACGCGCTGGACCGCCTGTCCGCCGCGGCGCGCCTTCGCATTTCCTACAGCGCCGAACTGCTTCCGCTGGAGCGCCGCGTCTGCGTCTCGCGCCAGGCGCGCACCGTGGGTGACGTGCTGGCCGAGCTGCTGCGCGAGACCTCGGTGGAGCCCGTCGTCGCGGGCGAAGACCACGTGGTGCTGGCCCCGCGCCGCGGCGACCGCATCAGCGCCGAGCCGCAGCCGTCGGAGTTCAGCCGCGTGGTGCCGCTGGACCGCGTGGTGGTGACGGGGAGCGCCAGCGGCGGCCCGCAGCGCGCGCTGCCGTTCGTGCTCGACGTGGTGAGCGCCGAGCAGATGGAGCGCCAGGGAACGGCGCCGCTCAGCCGCTTTCTGTCCACCGGCGCCTCCGGGCCGTGGGGATGGGAGCAGTCGCCGTCCAGCGTGATCGCGCGCTTCGGCAGCATCCGCGGCGCGAGCTCGTTCGGCGTCAGCGCGCCCAAGGTGTTCATCGACGGCATCGAGGTCGCCAACCCGCTGCTGGTCACGCAGATCGCGCCCGAGGCCGTGGAGCGCATCGAGGTCATCCGCGGACCGCAGGGCGCCGCGTTGTACGGCACGGACGCCATCAGCGGCGTGGTCAACATCGTCACCCGCCACGAGGGGACGGACAGCGGCGCACCGCCCTTCCGCATCCGCGCCAGCGTGGGCCGCGCGGAGAGCGACTTCGCCTCCAACGGCGCGCTGGCGCAGGAGCTGGCGGTCGCGCTGCGCACGGGGACCAGCGTGCGCTCCGCCGGGCTGGACGTGGGCATCGGCGGCATGGGGGATTTTCTGCCGGACGGCGGCAGCCGCTACGTCCTCGCCAGCGGCAGCGCGCGGCAGGTGGGGGCGCGCAGCATCGCCACCGGCATCCTGCGCTTCTACGACGCCCACGCCGGCGCCAGCGTGAACCCGCTGCTGGCCGAGGCGCTGGGCCCCAAGGGCGACAGCCTGCTGGCCGCGTCGGCCCCGCGCGCGCAGGGGATGCGGCAGTACACGGTGGGCGGGACCGTCCGGGTGGCGCCGGACGACCGCTGGACGCACACCCTGGTCGCCGGCATCGACGGCAACCGGCTGAGCGGCGTGGCCGACGAGCGCACCCCCATCCCCTTCCCCGCGGAGGGCGCGTGGCGTGGCTCGGGCGGCGGCGCCAACCGCGGCACCCTGCGGCTCAGCAGCGTCGCGCAGCTGCGGGCGGGCGACGGCACGGAGGTGACGCTTACGCTGGCGGCGGAGCACTCCACCCTCCGCGAGTCGGTGGATGCGCCGGAGGCGGCGCCGCTCCCCGACCAGACGGACCCGGTGCGGAGCCCCGCCATCGTCAGCTGGACGCACAGCACGGGCGTGGTGGCGCAGGCCACCGCCGCGCTGCGCGACCGGCTGCACCTGACCGGCGGCGTGCGCATCGAGCGCAACGACGGGCTGGCCGAAAACCGCTACGCCGCGCTCCCCGTGCTGGGCGCCGTCTGGCTCACGGACGTCGGCGGCGCGTCGCTCAAGGTGCGCGCGGCGTACGGCAGCGGCACCCGCCCCCCACGCACCCCCAGCCGCAACCAGGCGTGGGGCGGCGCTCCCCGCCTGTACCGGGGGATGGAGCTGGCGCCGGAGCGGCAGTCCGGGCTGGAGGGCGGCTTCGACCTGGCGATCGGCAGCACCTTTCTGCTGCAGGTGACGGGGTACGACCAGCTCGCCTCGGGCCTTATCCAGCGCGTGGCCCTCGCCGCCGTGACCGATTCCACGGGGGAGCGGCGGATGACGCCGTACGCGCTCCAGAGCGTGGGCCAGATCAGCAACCGTGGGTGGGAGATGCAGGGCACCGCGCACCTGGGCCGCCTGTCGCTGGAAGGCGCCGCCGCCGGCGTGACCAGCCGCGTACGCACCCTGGCCGCCGGCTACGAGGGCGACCTGCGCGCCGGCGACCGCATGCTGGAGGTGCCCGCGGTCACGCTCAGCGGCACCGCCGCCTGGACGGAGCGGCGCTGGA
>DASTVC010000725.1:0-3428 GCA_035759295.1 Longimicrobium sp.
CCTCTCTCAGAATGACAGCGAGCCGATGGAAGATCGATCCAACGGGCACTTTGGGGAGACCCAACAAAATATCGCGCTCCGACTCCACGCAGGCGGGTGTGTCGTGACCGATAGCAAGTGCCGCAAGCATAAAGATTCTTCGGTCGGCGCGGCGGATGCCGGCCCGTTTCCGCCGTGACCGGAGCGGCGCCTCTCTCAGAATGACAGCGAGCCGATGGAAGATCGATCCAACGGGCACTTTGGGGAGACCCAACAAAATATCGCGCTCCGACTCCACGCAGGCGGGTGTGTCGTGACCGATAGCAACTGCCGCAAGCATAAAGATTCTTCGGTCGGCGCGGCGGACTCCGGTCCGTTTCCGACGTGACCGGAGCGGCGCCTCTCTCAGAATGACAGCGAGTGGCGAAACGGCAAAAATCAAAATAGCAAAGGCCCGCCGGATCTCCAGCGGGCCTTCGCGTTTACATCACCGACTCCGCGCCTACAGCTCGGACCCGCAGATCTCGCAGTACCAGGAGTGCGGCTCGTTGATGGCGCCGCACTCCTTGCACAGCAGCGGCTCCGCGCGCGAGCCGGGAGTTGCAGCCGCGGCGGGCGGAGGCGTCGTGGCGGGCTGGGCCGGCGGCGGCGTCTTCGCGCCGCGTCCGGCGGACCCGCTTCCGCTGCCGATGGAGCGGTCCAGCTCCTCCAGGAACGCCAGGTCGTCCGCGCCCAGGTCGGCCGCGGGCTCCGCGGCCGGGCGCGTGGATTCCTCGATCTCGCGGAGGAAATCCAGCCCCTCGTCCGAGCCGGCCGGCGGGGGCGTCCACCCGCCGCCACCCGCGCCCGTGGAAGACTGGTCGATCCCCTCCAGCCAGGGCAGGTCTTCTTCCGCGTCGCCCTGCTTGGGTTCCGTGCCGAACTCGCTGCCGAACGGATCCCACTCATCCGCCGACACCGCGTCCGCCGCCTCGCGCACGTCCGCCGGCGGGGGCGCCTCGAACGTCGTCTCCGCCGCGGCGGCCGCGGCAACGTCCCCCACGCTCGGCAGGTCGTCGGCCGGCAGCTCCGGCTCGAAGTCCGCCGTCGCCTCGCGGTCGAAGGGGCTCCCCGGCGTCTCCTCTGAAGCCGGCTCGGGCTCGGCCTCGTACGCCGCGGGCTCAGGCTCGGGCTCTTCGGGAGGCGCAGCGGCTTCGGCGAGCGCGGCGGCGTCGTTCTCGGCGCTGGCGATGTCTGCGGCCAGCGTCTCCAGCCGCAGAACCTCTTCGCGCGCCTGGGCCACCGCGTCGTCCGCCTCGCGCACGCGCGCCTCCAGGTCGGGGCGCGCCTCGTTCCACGCAGACTCGTCCAGCTCGCCGATCAGGTGGCGCAGGCTGGCCTCGTCCATCTCGTCCGCCGCGGAAAGCCGCAGCTCTTCGGCCTGCCCCAGCGCGCCGCGAAAGCGCTGCAGGTCTGCCTCGATCTCGCCGCGGTGCGAGGAAAGGCTCTCGTTCACGCGGCGCAGGCGGTCCACGTAGTCGGCGCGAATGCGCTCGGCCGCGCGCGTGCTGGCCTGCCCGCCCACCTCGTCCAGGCGCGAAATCCAGCCCGTGAGCTGCTCGCGCTGGCGGATCAGGTCGTGGACGGTGGCGCCGCCGGGGATTGGTTCACTCATGGCGTGTCCGGGAAGGCGGCCTGTCAGCCGCGGAACATGTCGATCAGCACTTCCACCACCTCCTGCGGAGGCACGGCCTCAACGGGCGCGTCGGGGGGAAGCTGCGGCGGGCGGTAGAGCGCGCGGTCCAGATGGCGGTCAAAGCCGGACCACTCCCCCGGCTGCAGACCGCCCACGGTCCGCATCCCCGGGTTCAGCTTGGCGTCCAGCTCGTCCGCGCTGTGCAGGATCAGCGCCTCCAGCGTCATGGGCACCTTGGGGCTGGCCCACTCCAGGCGCCCCTGGTGGCTGGCGACCAGGTGCTGCAGGTGCAGCAGCCGGTCCGGGCGCATCCCCGGGATCTGCCGGGCCTCTTCCGTCACCATCTGCAGGCCGATGAGGATGTGTCCCAGCAGCTGCCCCTCGTCGGTGTAGACGAACGAGCGGCGCGCCGCCAGCTCGCGCACCTTGCCGATGTCGTGCAGAAGCGCCGCCGTCACCAGCAGGTCGCGGTCCAGCTCCGCCCCCTGCTCGCGGTAGTGCGCGCAGAGGCGGTCCGCCGCCTTGGCGACGGAAAGGGAGTGCTCCAGCAGCCCGCCCAGGTACGCGTGGTGGTTGCGCTTGGCGGCCGGGTGGATGCGGAACTGCTTCCCCATCTGCGTCCCCTTCCCCACGCAGCGGATGAGCAGCGTCCGCAGGGGCAGGTCCGTCACGGTCGCCACCAGCGCGTCCAGCTCGCGGCACATCTGCCCGCGGTCGCGCGGCGAGGAGGGGAGGAACACCTCCAGGTCGTCGTCGCCCACCTCCACCGGCTGCATGACGGTGATGGTCAGCTGCAGCTTGTCGTTGTACGAGCCCACGCGAGCGCGGACGCCCACCACGTCCTCCAGCGCCACCGCCGCGTCCAGCCGCTCCGCATCGTCCCACACCTTGGCCTCGATGGTCCCGGTGCGGTCGCCCAGCGTGAGCGTAAGGAACGGCTTTCCGGCCTTGGTGTCGCGCTTCTGCTTGTCGAGAACGAGATAGCAGGCCACCACCTCGCGCCCGTCGTCGCGCAGGTCGGCGACCAGCGGCCACGTGGCCGCGCCGCAGAACGCGCGCGGGTCGGCGCGCGGCGTGATCGATCTCAACGGAACCAGCTCCCTCACACTGCTCCTTCCATTCATCATCCCGCTACGCCTGCCAGACCGTGCGCCCGCCGACGACGGTCCGCACCGCGCGGCAGCGCAGCTCGCGGCCGTGGAACGGCGTGTTGCGGCTCATCGACAGGAACGCCGCGCGGTCCACCGTCCACTCGATGCGCGTGTCGAACAGGGTTACGTCCGCCTGATACCCCACCGCGAGCGATCCGAGCTTCATCCGCGTGTCCAGCGACATCGCCCGGGCCGGGGCGCAGCTCATCCGCTCGACGAGGCCGGCGAGGTCCAGGATCCCCGCCGCCACCAGCTCCGTGTAGCTGAGGCCCAGCGAGGTCTCGAGGCCCACGATGCCGTTGGGCGCGTCCTCGAACGCCTGCTCCTTCTCGTCGTAGTGGTGCGGCGCGTGGTCGGTGGCGATCACGTCCAGCGTGCCGTCCGCCACGCCCTGGCGCACCGCGTCGCGGTCGGCGGCGGAGCGGAGCGGCGGGTTCATCTTCGCCTCGGTGCGGTACCCTTCCACGGCTTCGTCGGTGAGCAGCAGGTGGTGCGGCGTCGCCTCGGCGGTGACGCGCACCCCGCGCGACTTCGCCTCGCGGATGAGCTCCACGCCGCGCCGGGTGGACACGTGCTGGATGTGGAGGCGCCCGCCGGTGAGCTCGGCGAGGAAGAGGTCGCGG
>DASTVC010000726.1:0-12273 GCA_035759295.1 Longimicrobium sp.
TCTTGTAGCTTGTTGGGCTTTGCTTCTCCCGCTCGGCCGGGTTCATCCGGCACGGGCGGTGTTTCGGCTTATCCGAACGGCGGCGCGATCAGGTGTTCGACCAGCTAAGCGACAAGCTCGAAGGCGTACTCAGCGGCCTGCGCCAGCGCGGGGTGCTCTCGGAGCCCATGATTCGCGAGGGGCTGCGCGAGATTCGCCGCGTGCTGCTCGAGGCGGACGTGAACTTCCAGGTCACGCGCGACTTCATGAAGCGCGTGGAAGAGAAGGCGCTGGGCGAGCGCGTGCTCAAGGCGGTCTCTCCGGGCCAGCAGCTCGTGAAGATCGTGCACGAGGAGCTCACGTCCATGCTGGGCGAGCGCAAGGCCCCGCTGGCGCTGGCGCCCATCCCGCCCACCATCATCATGATGGTGGGGCTGCAGGGCTCGGGTAAGACGACCACCGCGGGCAAGATCGCCCGGCGGATGAAGCGCGAGATGCGGCAGACCCGCATGGTGGCGTGCGACGTCTACCGCCCCGCCGCCGTGGAGCAGCTGCAGACGCTGGGCGAGCAGGTGGGCGTCCCCGTCTACGCCGAGCCGGGCTCGAAGGACGTCGTCGGCATCGCCCGGCGCGCGCTGGAGCTGGCGAAGAGCGAGCGCGACCGCGTGGTGATCTTCGACACCGCTGGCCGGCTGCAGATCGACGAGGACCTGATGGACGAGCTGAAGCGCCTCAAGGAGGAGCTGAAGCCCCACGAGATCCTCTTCGTCGCGGACGGAATGATCGGCCAGGAGTCGGTGAACGTGGCCAAGGGCTTCGACGAGGCCCTGGACATCTCCGGCGTGGTGCTGACCAAGATGGACGGCGACGCCCGCGGCGGCGCGGCCCTCAGCATCTACGGCGTCACCGGCAAGCCCATCAAGTTCCTGGGTGTGGGCGAAAAGCTGGACGGGCTGGAGGAGTTCGCGCCCGACCGCATGGCCGGCCGCATCCTGCAGCAGGGCGACGTGGTCGCCCTGGTGGAAAAGGCGCAGCGCTCGTTCGACGCCGACGAGGCGGCCAAGCTGGAGCGCAAGATGATGGGCACGGGTCGCTTCGACCTGGAGGACTTCCTCATCGCGCTGCGCCAGTTCCAGAACCTGGGCCCGCTGGAGAACCTGCTGAAGCTGCTGCCGGGCGTGAACAACAAGATGTTGAAGAACGTCAAGGTCGATCCGCAGCGGATGAAGCACATCGAGGCGATCATCCTCTCGATGACCAAGCAGGAGCGGAAGCGCCCGGAGATGCTGAACGGCGCGCGACGCGTGCGCATCTCCCGCGGCAGCGGCCGCCCGGTGAGCGAGATCAACCGTCTCCTGGAGCAGTTCAAGGAGATGCAGAAGTTCATGAAGCAGATGAAGTCGCTGCAGGGGATGATGCCCCGGGGCGGCGGCGGTGGTCTCCCGAAGCTGCCGTTCGGAGGAGGCGGCATGCCAAGGGCGTAGGAGTGCGTCAGTGCGTCAGTGCGTCAGCGCGGAAGTAGACAACTCCCGCACTCACGCACTTCCGCACTCACGCACTGCTCTTTTCGATCGTCCGGACACGGCGCATAGCCTGCCCCTGGACGCAACCCGATCCACACGAGGAACGCAGAATGGCACTGAAGATCCGTCTTCGCCGCATGGGCCGTAAGAAGGCCCCGCACTACCGCATCGTCGTCGCCGAGAGCGCCATGCCCCGCGACGGCCGCTTCGTGGCCAAGGTGGGCCACTACAACCCCACCACCCAGCCCGCTACGCTCGTCGTGGACCGGGACAAGGCGCTGGCGTGGATGGCCAAGGGCGCCATGCCCACCGACACCGTGCAGTCGCTCTTCCGCAAGGCCGGCGTCTACACCGACGCGCCGACCGTCGTGGCCGAGGCCGCGTCGGCGGTGACCGGCGTCGCCAAGAAGGCCGGCAAGGCGGCCGCGGGTGCCGCGTCCGCCGTGGCGGGTGCCGTTGCTTCCGCCGCGTCGGCGGTGGCGGAGTCCGGCGCGGCCGCGGCCGTGGCGGGTGCCGTGAGCTCGGCCGCGTCGGCCGTGGCCGAGGCGGCGCGCGACGTGGTGGAGACGGTGACCGAGCGCGTTTCCGGCGGCGCCGATGAGGCCGCCGCCGAGGCTCCGGCCGCTGCCGAGACCGCTTCGGCGGACGAGGTGGTTGCGGTGGAGGCCGAGGCGACGGAGCCCACGGCCGAGGCCACCGCCCCGGCGGGCGCCGACGAGGCCCCGGCCACCGACACGCCGGTCGCCACGGACGCCGAGGCCACCGAGCCCGCGGCGGACGAAGCGAACTCCTGATCCGCAGCGGCCTGACCGGCGGATGACGGATTCGTCGCCCGAGTACCTGATCGTCGGCACGATCCAGAAGCCGCACGGCATCAAGGGCGAGCTGTTCGTCCGGCTGGAGACGGACCGCCCCGACGCGGTCTTCGCCGCCGGGCGCGCCCTGATGCTGGGCGACGGCCAGGGGCGTCCGTCCGACGCGGTGCTGACGGTGGAGCGGGCCCGCGCCTTCAAGGGCGGAATGCTGGTGAAGGTGGCGGGGCAGGGCGCCCGCACGCCGGAGCTGGACGAGCTGCGCGGGCGCACGCTCCTCATCCCCCGCGACCAGGCCGCCCCTCCCGAGGAGGACGAGGTGTTCTACCACGACCTGCTGGGGATGAAGGTGGTGACGGCCGCGGAAGGTGAGGTGGGCACCATCGACGACGTGTACGACGCGCCGGCGGGGCCCATGCTCAGCGTGCGCCGCCAGGGGGCGAAGGAGCTGCTGATCCCCTTCGCCCGGCAGATGGTGCGCCGGGTGGACGTGGGGGAAAAGGTGCTGGAGCTGGACCTGCCCGCGGGGCTGCTGGAGCTGTGACGCTGCGCATCAACGTCGTCACGCTGTTCCCCGACTTCTTTCGGGGGCCGCTGGGGCTGAGCATTCCGGCGCGGGCGGCGGCGGCGGGGCTGGTGTCGTACAACCTGGTGCAGCTGCGCGACTTCACCCACGACCGCCACCAGACGGTGGACGACCTGCCGTACGGCGGCGGCGCGGGGATGGTGATGAAGCCGGACCCCTTCTGGGAGGCGGTGGAGTCGCTGGGCGCGGACGGGGCGGACCGGCCCAAGGGACCGATCATCCTCCTATCCGCGCGGGGCAAGCGCTTCGGGCACGAGGACGCGGTGCGGCTGGCCGTGCAGGAAGAGATCACCTTCCTGTGCGGGCACTACAAGGACGTGGACCACCGGGTCGCGGAGCACCTGGCCACGGAGGAGCTGTCGCTGGGCGACTTCATCGTCTCCGGCGGAGAGATCCCCGCGCTGGCCATGCTGGACGCGACGGTGCGGCTGCTTCCCGGCGCCATCTCGGACCACGAGAGCGCGTCGACGGACAGCCACTACGACGGCACGCTCAGCGCGCCGTCGTACACCCGGCCCGCGGAGTACCGCGGACACCGGGTTCCCGAGATTCTTCTCTCGGGAGACCATGCCAGGATCGCCGCCTGGCGGCGCGAGCAGGCCGAGGGCCTTACGCGCGAGCGGCGACCGGAGCTCCTGGAGCATCCGGATCACGAGTAGACGTCGGCGCACGTATGCCGCTCACGGCGGCCGGCCCGACCTCTCCACTGCGTAGACTTGAAAGGAACACGAGAGCCATGCATCCGTTCATCGAGACTCAGAAGGAATACCTCCGGAGCGACATTCCGGACTTCAACCCCGGCGACACGCTGCGCGTGAACGTCCGCGTCCGCGAGGGCGAGAAGGAGCGCATCCAGGCGTTCGAGGGCGTGTGCATCGCGCGCAAGCACGGCGGCATCAACGAGACCTTCAAGGTCCGCAAGCTGTCGGGCGGCGTGGGCGTGGAGCGCACCTTCCCGCTGCACTCCCCCATGGTGGGCAGCATCGAGGTCGTTCGCTACGGCCGCGTGCGCCGGGCCAAGCTGTACTACCTGCGCGTGCTGCGCGGCAAGGCGGCCCGCATCCGCGAGCGCCGCGTCGCCCGCTGAGCCACGGCCGCGGTTCGATAAAAGCGGGGCGCGTCCATCACGGACGCGCCCCGCTTCTTTGTCTCGACGGAAATGAAGTCGATGGTTTCCGAGTCGTACACAATCCGGGAAACACGTGTCATTCTGAGGGAGCGCCCACCCTGAAGCAGCGGTGTTGCGCCGGACTGTGCAGCGCGACCGAAGAATCTCCACCCCCTCGCGCTGAGCCCGTGCCCAGGCATCGCCCGGGTACCCGCTGCCGAGAGAAAGAATCTGCCGCCCAGTGTAAAGATTCTTCGGTCGGCGCCAGGTTTTCCAGCGAGAAAAGAGACTTGCGCGGCGCCTCCCTCAGAATGACAGTTTCGCTGAATCCGGTACCAGACTCAGAAAATCGACGGTTCTCGGTCGGAATCCAGCGCCAGGTCCTCTCGCGAAGCCGGTGATTCGGCGGCATCGCGGAGTGGGAGCCAGAGGGTAAAGACGGCGCCCTCGCCGGGGACGCCGGAGACGTCCAGGTCGCCGCCCAGCAGGCGGGCGACGCGGCGGCTGATGGCGAGGCCCAGGCCGTGTCCCTGGATCTGCGTGCCGTCGTGCAGGCGGGTGAACTCGTCGAAGATGGCTTCGCGCTGCTCGGGCGGAATGCCGGGGCCCGTGTCGCTCACGCGCAGCACGGCCCAGGTGCCGGGGCGTGCGGTGCCGCCGTCCGCCTGCTCCGCGCGCACGGTGATGCGGCCGGGAGCCGGCGTGTACTTGACCGCGTTGGAGAGCAGGTTGCCCAGCACCTGCCGCACCCGCGCGGGGTCGGTGTGCACGCGGATGGGCTCCGGGGGCGCGGGGCACTCCAGCACGTGGCCCGCGGCGCGCGCGGTGGCGCGGTGGTCCTCCGCCGCGTCGCGGACCACGCGCCCCAGCTCGCACGGCACGCGCTCGATGTGCAGCCCGCCACTGTCGGCGCGCGCCAGGTCCAGCAGGTCGGCCAGGATGGCGAGCGCGTTGTCGATGGAGCGGCGGATCCCCGCGACGAACTTGCCCTGCTCCGGCGTGAGCTCTCCGCGCACCCCCTCTTCCAGCAGCTGCGCGTAGCCGCGCGCGGCGCCCAGCGGGTTCTTCACGTCGTGGCTCACGCCGCGCAGCAGGTGGGCGCGCGCCTCGGTGGCCCGCGCCGTTTCCGCCAGCGCGCGCTCGGCTTCCTGCCCTCGCATGGTGGCCACGTGCGCCAGCTGAAGCACGCGCCGGGAGAGCCACGCCACCGTGATGGCGGCCAGCAGCGCCAGCGCGCCCAGCGCCACCGTCACCCGCGTGCCGAAGCGCTCCATCCGGCGGATTGCATCGCGGCTGCGTTCGGATTCGCGCACGAGCGCCCGGTCCAGCCCGTCGCCCGTGCGGATTACCTCCTCCGCGATGCGCTCCTCGGCCCGCGCGGACTCCAGCGCCTGCTGAATGGAGGCCGGTGGCCCCGGGGCATCGTCCAGGTCCACCCGCGCCTGCCACCGCTCCGTCACCGTGCGAAAGCGCACGAACTCGCGCAGCACCTCGCCGTCCATCGTCTCCGCGTACTTCTGCAGCTGCGGAAACCGCTCCTGCTCGTCGGCCCGCGCCTCGCGGTACACCTGGGCGGCCTCGGGGGCGCCGGTGGTGGCGACGAGCAGCAGGGCCGTGGCCTCGCGCGCCAGGTCGAACTGGATGCCGCGCACCAGCGCACGGGCGGGGTCCGCTACCTCTTCCACGCGGGCGCGCACCTGGTCCACGCGCCGCTGCACGAGGAGGGGCACGCTCACCAGCGCCGCCAGCGCCAGGAGCACGAACGCGCTGGCCAGTGTGCCCGGCCAGGCGGGCGGCGCCGTGACGCGGGCGGGGGGCGTGAGAGGTGGAGCGGGGTCCGATGCCATGCCGTCAGCCGGGGTCAAGGATCGCGCCAGCCCGGAAATCCCTGCCCGCACCGCGAAATCGCCGGGACGGCCGCGAATGGACGGAGAGGCGGCGTTGTGCGTTGCGGCGGATTGTTTTATCCTCCGTGGCACCACCACTCCGCGCACTTCCGACCCTTGCAGTGATCCGGATGCCGCCTGCCGCCAAAGCCAAGCCCAAAGGCGCCAAACGCAGGCGCAAGCCGTCGCCGCAGCGGCTGCGCAAGCTGCTGGCGACGGAGTGGGGCTTCTGGGACCGCGGCCTGGTGCGCGTCGCCGGCGTGGACGAGGTGGGGCGGGGGCCGCTGGCGGGTCCCGTGATGGCCGCGGCCGTCATCCTGCCGGCGGAGATCTGGATCGACGGGGTGGACGACAGCAAGCGGCTGAACGCCGACCGCCGGCTGGATCTCTACCAGAAGATCGTCGACACGGCGCTGGTGTGGGGCGTGGGCGCGGCGTCGGCGCGGGAGATCGACCGCATCAACATCCGCCGCGCCACGGCGCTGGCCATGCAGCGGGCCATCGCGCGGCTGGGGGACGTGGACCACCTCCTCGTCGACGGCCTCGCGGTGCCGGAGCTGGGGACGGAGACGCACACGGCCATCGTGGGCGGCGACGGGTGCGTGCACTGCATCAGCGCGGCGTCCATCCTGGCCAAGGTGACGCGCGACCGGCTGATGGCGCGGCTGGCGGCGCGCTACCCGGAGTACGGCTGGGAGCGCAACATGGGGTACGGCACGCCCGAGCACCTGCAGGCGCTGGACCGGCTGGGCCCCACGCCGCACCACCGCAAGTCGTTCCAGCCCTGCCAGTTCGACTTTGCCGACGCGCTGCTGGCTCCCGCCGATCCGGTCGAGTTCGAGGATCCCGACGCCTTCGTGGAGGGCTGATGCACACCGAGCACCTGCAGAACCTCAAGCCGTCGTGGGTGCTGTTCGGCTGGTTCGTGAGCGTGGCCGTGATCTCCCTGATCTCGCTGGTGCTGGCGGCGGTGGGGCTGGCGGACCCGGACGGCTCGCGGATGGGGGTGTGGGGGGTGGTGGTGATCGGCGTGGGGTTCTTCCTGGGCGGGCTGGTCACCGGCGCGCGGGTGGGCGCCGCGCCCATCCTGCACGGCGTGTCGATGGGCATCGTCTCGCTGCTCGTCTGGTTCTTCGCCAACCTGGCCTTTGGCGAGACGCTGAACGCGGAGACGTGGGGCGAGGGATCGCCCGCCTTCTACGCCGGCTCGCTCATCCTCCAGATGGTGGCCGCCGCCCTGGGCGCCCGCCTGGGTTCCGCCCAGCAGCGCCGCGCGACCGCCGGCTCCTGATCCTCATCCACCGAATGAAGTGAGATGCGCCTCGCCCGGACCATCGGGCGAGGCGCGGTTCGTTCGGCCGCGGACTCGCGAGGACGATTGTGGCAACCGGCCGTGGTGTCACCCCGAATCCGGAAAACGAGCATACATCATCCGGCGGACGGTGTCATTCTGAGGGAGGGGCGCGCTCAGTTTTTTCCGGTTCAACACCGCCTGCGCGCCGAGCGAAGAATCTTTATGATGGGCGCACGATCTCGTCGGCTACGTCGGCTGCGACGTGCGGGGCCCTCGCGTTTCCGATAAAGATTCTTCGGTCGGCGCCACGGTTTGGAGCGTGAAGACGGTTCTGCGCGGCGCCTCCCTCAGTCTCAGAATGACACCAATCGTCCAGGCGCGGTTTTTTGCGGATCCGTATCAGGCGGCGGACGTGTCCTGTCCGCGCAGGTACTCGGCGAGCGCGTGGAGATCCTTCGCGATCATCTTTTTGTACATCCCGGAGAACAGCCGGGTGATCCACTCTCTGACCCGCGAGATGCCGCCGATCGAGGCGTCCATCACCACGCGCGTACCGGCTCCGTCCGGCGACAGGCGGTAGTCGAACGTGTAGACGCCGTTGCCGGAGGAGCCCTTGCTGCCGTCCACGCGCAGCCCGAAGCGCGACGGTGGCTGGAAGGTGGTCACCTCGAACTCCTCGCTGACTTCCTTGCCGTACATCGTTCGCGTCTCGCGCCACCTGCTTCCCACCCCGGCCGCCCCGCCGTCCAGCCGCTCGATGCGGATCAGGCCGGGCATCCACGCCTCCGCGTTCTCCAGGTTGGTAAGCCCCTCGAATGCGCGTTCGGGCGGAGCTGGAAGGGTGTGTGTGATCTGGAACTGGACGGCCATGGGCGCAGCCTCCGCAAAGCGTGGAGTGGGATGCGCCCCATGATGCACGGATGGAGCGTCCAGAGGCAACGGTTTTGACGGCGGACGCGCCCGATCGGGCACGATCCGGCGTCTGGGGCGTACCACACGGCCGTGCCGCGCCCGACGATTCCGGCGCGCAACCGCTTTTCCCAACGATGGATGGCCGATGAGCTCGCTGCGGGACAAGGACGAGTTCGATTCGCACTACGAGGACCGCGTCCAGGCGCCGGTGCGCGCCCGGGGCACGCTGCCGGCCGCGGGTGTGTACCTGGCCGGCGGGCGTTACGAGGTGGCCGCGCGCCACAGCCCCGCCGAGCGCCGGCTGCTGGACGGCGGCGCCCTGCTGATCGCCAGCGTGAGCTTCGACGGGCTGCAGGTGGCCGCCCTCACCGGCGGCGCCGCGCGCGACGTGCGGCTGGCGGAACTGGTGCCGGTCTCCGCGCGCGCCGTGGCCCGGGACGCGGAGCCGGAGCCCAGCGTGAACTGAAGGGACGGAAAAGTCGAGAGTACGGAGTACGAAAGTACGAGGGGCACACTTCCGCGATGGAAGTGTGCCCTTTCGCACTCACGCACTCACGCACTCACGCACTTTCGTAGTTTCGTACGTCAGTCTTCCCTCACCTGGCCGCGGATCTCGCCGGCGGGGTGGGCGACGGTGTGCACGTTGACGTACGCGTTGCCGCGGCGGATGAGGGAGAGCATGGAGTCGTAGCTCACGCCCGCGCTGGCGATCATGTTCGCGGGGCCCACCGAGCCCGCCGCCAGTGCGCCGGCCGGCACGTTGGTGCCCGGCGCCGCCTGCTGGAACAGGAATACCAGAGGCGGCCCGTTGGCCCCCACCGCGCCCGTGTGGATGTGCGCCGCGATGGCGCCGGTGATGTTCTGCACGTCCAGCGTGTAGTCCAGCTCGTTGGCGCGCACCGCAAAGTGGGCCACGCCCGTGGAGGTGGTCGTCACGGCGGGCACCTCGAACGTGCCGCTGAGGGCGGACTCGAACCGCTCGGTGTTGTCGGGGTTGTTGCCCTCACAGGCGGCCAGGGCCAGCGCGGCCAGCAGAACGGATTTTCGGATCATCTGCGCCTCCATCGAGCGGATGGACGTGTGCCTGGCCGGCTGGGTGCCGCCAGGAGGGAACGCCGGGATTCGCGCTCCGCATCCGGCAAACGTTCCGCCGTCCACCCACACCCGCCCAAACGCTTTTCGTGCAATGGATTGGATGCCGTGGCGCGCCGTCCGCCCTGCACGCCGTTCGTCCCGATACGCTACGGCTGGCGCGCAGCGGGACAAGGATCGCGCGGGCCGGGGCCGGGAGACGAGCCAAGAGAGGACCGGAAACGGGGCCCACCGGTTGACGGAAGGCCCGCGAACCGGCATCTTACGCGATTCCGTGCCCTAATCCGGCCCTGGAGCGGAGACCGCGGGCGTTCCCCGCGCGCTCCACCGGGCCGGGCCCACGGGCCTGGACCCGCGGCCGCCCATCTCCGCGCCCGAAGCCCAACGGCAGGCCGGCGGCGGACGGCGCCGCATTTTGTTCGTGTTCCCCAGCCTGGAACGATGGCGAGACTCAAGCGACCCTCCCTGACCCAGACCATCCTGCTCGCGATGCTCGCGGGCGTGCTGATCGGGCATTTCTTTCCGGAGTTCTCGCAGCAGCTCAAGCCGCTGTCGACCATGTTCCTGCGGATGATCAAGTCGGTCATCGCGCCCATCATCTTCGCCACGCTGGTGATGGGGATCGCGGGGCACGGCGACGACATGAAGCGGGTGGGACGGCTGGCGTTCAAGTCCATCATCTACTTCGAGATCGTCACCACCATCGCGCTGTTCATCGGCCTGGCGGCGGTGAACATCACCAGGCCGGGGGTGGGGGTAACGCTCTCGGGCGCCAGCGCGCAGCAGGGGCAGCAGATGGGCGAGACGGCCAGCGCGCTCACCCTGGGCTCGTTCCTGGAGCACATCGTCCCCACCAGCATCATCCAGGCGATGGCGGAGAACTCGGTGCTCCAGATCGTGTTCTGGAGCATCCTGTTCGCCGTGGGGCTGAGCCAGGTGCGCGGGCGGCCCAAGGAGGCGGTGCTGGGGGTGCTGGAGGGGCTGGCCGAGGTGATGTTCAAGCTCACCGGGCTGGTGATGAAGTTCGCCCCCATCGGCATCGGGGCGGCCATCGCCGTTACGGTGGGGCACAGCGGGCTGGGCATCCTGAAGAACCTGGGCGTGCTCATCCTTACGCTGTACGGCGCGCTGATCGTGTTCGTGCTGCTGGTGCTGCTTCCCGTGGCGCTCATCGCCCGCGTGCCCATCCGGCGCTTTCTGCGGGCCGTGCGCGAGCCGGCGCTCATCGCCTTCAGCACCACCAGCTCCGAGGCCGCGCTGCCGCGCGCCATGCAGGCCATGGAGGCGCTGGGCGTGCCCCGGCGCATCGTGGCCTTCGTGATGCCCACGGGCTACTCGTTCAACCTGGACGGCACCACGCTGTACCTGGCCCTGGCCTCGGTGTTCGCCGCGCAGGCGGCGGGAATTCACCTTACGCTGGGCCACCAGCTTACGATGATGTTCACCCTCATGCTCACCAGCAAAGGGGTGGCGGCGGTGCCGCGCGCCTCGCTGGTCATCCTCTCCGGCACGCTGGCCGCCTTCGGGCTGCCGCTGGAGGCGGTGGCGCTCATCCTGGGCGTGGACGAGCTGATGGACATGGGGCGCACCACCATCAACCTGGTGGGCAACTGCCTGGCGACGGTGGTGATGGCGCGCTGGGAGGGCGACTTTCACCCCGACCGCCCGGGTGAGGACGTTTCGCCCGAAGAGGCGGCGCGCATCGCCGGCACGCCCGCGGAGCCGCAGCCGGCCTGAAGACGTTTCGCCGTTCGCATTCCTGAAAACCACAGAGCCTTAAAAGACTCTCCACATGCATCCGATCGCCTACGCCGTCCCCGTGTTCGGGGTGCTGGCCCTGCTGTACACCCTGTGGCGCTCGGCCTGGGTCACGCGGCAGGACGCCGGCAACGAGCGCATGAGCACCATCGCCAAGCACATCGCCGACGGCGCGCTCGCATTCCTGAAGGCCGAGTGGAAGGTGCTGGCCATCTTCGCCGTGCTGGCGAGCCTGTTCCTGGGCTTTCTTTCGCTGAGCGACGAACGGTCGCACCCGGCCATCGTGGGCGCGTTCCTGGTGGGCGCCTTCTTCTCGGCGCTGGCCGGCTACATCGGCATGACCATCGCCACCAAGGCCAACGTGCGCACCGCGCAGGCCGCGCGCACCAGCCTTAGCCGGGCGCTGGACGTGTCGTTCGCCGGCGGCTCGGTGATGGGGATGGGCGTGGCCGGCCTGGCGGTGCTGGGGCTGGGCTCGCTGTTCATCCTGTTCTACTACATGTTCGTCGACGGCCACGGCCCCAACAGCCTGGAGATGGAGCGGGCGCTGGAGGTGCTGACCGGCTTCTCGCTGGGCGCCGAGAGCATTGCGCTCTTTGCCCGCGTGGGCGGCGGCATCTACACCAAGGCGGCGGACGTGGGCGCCGACCTGGTGGGCAAGGTCGAGGCGGGGATCCCCGAGGACGACCCGCGCAACCCGGCCACCATCGCCGACAACGTGGGCGACAACGTGGGCGACGTGGCGGGGATGGGCGCCGACCTGTTCGGCTCCTACGTGGCGACCATCCTGGCCACCATGGTGCTGGGGCGCGAGGTGGTGGCTTCGGGTGACAACTTCGGCGGGATGAGTCCCATCCTGCTGCCGATGGTGATCGCCGGGATGGGGATCGTGTTCTCCCTCATCGGCATCCTGATGGTGCGGGTGAAGGAAGGCGGCAACGTGCAGGGCGCGCTGAACATGGGCAACTGGGTGTCCATCGCGCTCACCGGCATCGCCTCGTACTTCCTGATCACCTGGATGCTGCCGGACAGCATGCAGATGGGCCGCACCGGCTCCGAGGCGTTCAGCCCCATGGGCGTGTTCGGCGCCGTGGCCGTGGGCCTGGCGGTGGGCACGCTGATGAGCATCATCACCGAGTACTACACCGCCATGGGCAAGCGCCCGGTGAACAGCATTGTGCAGCAGAGCAGCACCGGCCACGCTACCACCGTCATCGGTGGTTTGGCGGTAGGTATGGAAAGCACCGTGCTTCCCATTCTGGTGCTGGCTGCTGGCATTGTATTGGGCTACGAGGCCGCTGGCCTTTACGGCGTGGCTATTGC
>DASTVC010000727.1:0-2519 GCA_035759295.1 Longimicrobium sp.
TCCGCCTCCAGCTTGCGAACCAGCAGGCGCAGCGCGTTCTTCAGCCCGCTGAAGGACATCTCGTAGAACTCCGGGTCCCCCAGCCGCTCCCCGCGGTTCAGCAGGGGGCGCGGGAGTGGATGCCGCTTGGGGTCGCCGGACTCGGCGGCGCGCTGGATCGCCGGCCCGCCGGGATATTCCAGCCCCAGGATCTTCGCCGCCTTGTCGAACGCCTCCCCCGCCGCGTCGTCGCGCGTGGCGCCCAGGAGGCGGTAGTCGCCCCACGCCGGCACCCAGAGCAGCATCGTGTGCCCGCCGCTCACCAGCAGGGCGACGAAGGGCGGCTCCGCGCCGGGATCTTCCAGGTGCGTGGCGAACAGGTGCCCCTCCATGTGGTGCACGCCCACCACGGGCTTGTCCGCCGCCCAGGCCGCCGCCTTCCCCCACGCCAGCCCGACGAGCAGCGCGCCGATCAACCCCGGCCCCGCCGTCACGCCGACCACGTCGATCTCGTCCAGCCGCACCCCCGCCTCGCGCAGCGCGCCGTCCACCACGTCGTCCACCGTGCGCAGGTGGGCGCGGCTCGCAAGCTCCGGCACCACGCCGCCGTAGAGACGATGCACGTCCTGGGTGAAGATGACGTGCCCCAGCAGCTCGCGCTCGCCCCGCAGCACCGCGGCCGAGGTCTCATCGCACGAGGTCTCGATCCCCAGCACCAGCGTCTCGCGGCTCACCGGCGCGTCTCCGGCGCGGGCGCGCTGTCCGGGCTCGCTGGCGGCGGATTGGGCGCGGGGGGCGGAGCGGCGCCTTCCGGCTGCACGCGGACGCGGGCGGGGGTGGGGCGCGCCGTGGTCCCCGCCGGCAGCCCGTCGAACACCAGCGGCGCATCCACCCCCTCGGGCGGCACGACGGGCGGCAGCGAGTCGCGCGGGACGACGGCCCGCAGCTCCGCCGGGAACACGCGCCCCAGCACGCGCTGGGCGCCGCTTACGCCCACCTGCACCTGCGCCGGCGTGGCGACCAGCCCGTCGGGGACGTAGACCGTCACCGGCCCCACCGCCCGCTCGCCGCGCACGTCCACCGGCCCGCTCACCCGCACGCTGACGCGCGAAAAGCTGAGCCCCTCCATCCCCGCCGTGTCCAGCAGCACCTCCGCCGAGAAGGTGGAGTCCTGCGGGACGATGTCGAAGCGGCGCGTATCCACCGAGTCCAGGGCCGCCAGCCGGTCCGCCGGGCCCGTGACGCGCACCTCCGCCGGCAGCACCTCCATCTCCCGCACCAGGACGTAGCGCTGCGAGCTGCGGGCACCCAGCCGGGCGCGGACGGGGAGCACGCGGCTGGCCAGGCGCTGCACGTCCACGCGCACGATGGCGGGGCGGATGTCCTGCACGTTCACGGACAGGCCGCTGGGGATGCGCAGCATGGAGGGATCCAGCGCGAACGCCCGCCGGTTGCCGATGTCCGCCAGCGGCAGGACGAGCGACGGGCGGTCCAGCGCCAGCTCCCACAGCTCGCGCCCGGGCCCGCTGAAGCGCACGCGCACCTCCGCGGGGTCGGGCGCGCCGGTGAGCACGAACTCGGGGTCGCGGACCACGGGGTCGATGCGGACGGGGATCCACTGGCTGGTCACCTGCTCCGCGCTCACCGCGGCCCAGATGAGCACGGCCAGCGCCAGCGCGGCCAGCTTGAGGCGCCAGTTGAAGGTGAGCGCGTGAAGGGAGAGCCGCTGCTTCACCCGCTCACTCCCCCAGCAGGCGGCGAATGAGCTCCGGGTGCGAGCCGGCGTCCCACTCCGTGGCGCCGATCACCTTCTTCTGGATCACCCCGTCGCGGTCGATGATGAACGATTCCGGGACGCCCGTCGTGCGGTAGGTACGCTGGATCTGGCCCGACGGGTCGTGCCAGATGGTGAAGGTAAGCCCCAGCTGCCTCGCGAACTCGGCCACGTCGCCGCCGGCCTGGCCCCCCGGCGCCACCGCGCCCGGCGCCGCGTCCACGCTTACCGCGACGATCTTGAGGCCCCTGGGCCCGAGCTCCCTGTGCAGGCGCTCCAGCGACGGCATCTCGTCGCGGCAGGGGCCGCACCAGGTCGCCCAGACGTTCAGAAGCACAACCTGTCCGCGCAGGTCTTCAAGCCGCACGGGCCGCCCCTGCAGGTCCGTCGCGGGGAACGACGGCGCGCGCGTCCCCACGTCCACGGGGAGAAAGCGGTCGCGCACCATCCAGCCGGCGCCCAGCAGCAGCGCCAGCACCAGGACCACTCCGCCGATGAACCCCCACTGCCGCGACTTCGCCATCTCAGAATGCGTGTGTGACTGATGTGCGTGCGGAGCACCCGCGGGTCCGGACGCGTTTCGACATGCATCGAACTGCGTCCGCGGGGTGCCCCTCCCCCGGCCCCTCCCCGTTCGTTCCTCACGGAGAGGGGAGAATTCGATCGCGCTACGAAGGGCATCGAACTGCGTCCGCAGGCCGCCCCCCCTCACCCGGCCTCTCCCCCGAACTGCAGGGGGAGAGGAGAATTCGATCGCGCCTCGACG
>DASTVC010000728.1:0-19964 GCA_035759295.1 Longimicrobium sp.
GCATCTCCTCCGCCGCGGCCGCGACCGCCTTGGCCGCCTCGCCGCCGAGGGTGAACTGCACCTGCGGATACGCCAGCACCAGCCCCTGCCGCTCGCCCGCGCCGAACCGAACGCACTCCTCCGCCGCCACGGTGCCAATGGCCGCGTTGCCGGTCAGGTCCTCCATCACCCGCCCGATGCGCTGGCGAAACTCGCCCGCCGCCGTGGGGCCGCGGAACGAGAGCCCGCGCAGCGCCTCCGCGAAGTAGCGGTCGGGGTCGAAGTGGCGAAAACAGGGAAGCAGCCGCTCGGCGGTGCGGCGGTCCACCCAGCCGGTGGCCGCCAGCGCGTCCACCAGGGCGGGGCCCTCCAGGTGCGGGTCGCGCGCGGCCACCCAGCGGAGCGCGTGCTCCATGCGGGTGTTCTCGTCGCCCACCGGGTTCACCCCGGAGGGCGGCGTGAACAGGACCTCGTTGAACGGTTTGCCGAACCAGATCATCCAGATGCTCGCGAATGCGTTTTTTCTCAGGAAAGGCCGATGGAGGATGTAGAACCCCGGCCCTCTCGTCAATCCCTTCGATGCATGCGCGTGCGGCGCGCGGCCCGAAGCTTGACAGCCTGTACCCGCTTCGCATCTTGTCGGTTCGCAGCAGTCGCCACCGCGCAACGCAAAAGGAAGCACGTGTACCGAGCCGCCGCCCTGGCCGCCGCCCTGCTGGCGCTGAGCGCCTGCCGCGTGGAAGAAACGCCGGACGAGTACCTGAACCCGCGCAACCCCGCGCAGGTGGAGAGCCGCGACGAGGAAAACGAGCTGGGGGCGCGGGTGCGGGCGTTCAGCGAGGCGCTTGCCCGCGGGGCGCGGGCCGACGCGGTGGCGGCGCTGGGCCCCACCGCCGAGGCGCACGTGATGGGGATCAGCTTCAACGACGGCCGGCCGCGCTTCGGGCCGCTGGGGCTGGCCGCGGCGCTGGCGGACCTGCAGCTGCCCACTGACGCCGTAGCGCGCACGCCGGACCTGCGGGTGGAGGCGGATGGGCGGGGGGTGGCGTGGTTCGCCACGCACGTGGAGGTGCTTCCGGTCGTCGGCGCGGGCGGGCAGCCGCAGCGGCTGCGCGTCTCCGGCGTCTTCAACCAGCGCGAGGGGGTGTGGCAGCTGGTGGAGGTGCACCTGTCGCGCGCGGAGATGCCGCCGCCGGCTACGCCCCGCCCGGATTCGCTGACGGACTCGCTCCGGCGCCCGTCGAATCCGCCCTCGGCCGCAGCGCCTCGGGGAGACGAATGACCTGCGGCTCGGTCTGCCAATCCACGGGGCGCGACATGGGCGCGTAGTCCACCCCGGGCTGAAAGGCCAGCGGCTCCGCCACCGCCGCGCGGTACGCGGCCTCGTCGATGCGCCCGGCGTCGCGCAGCATGCGCAGCACCTCGTTGCGGCGCGGGCCCGCCGCCCCGGGGAGCGCCTCGGGGTCCGCCAGCCGCGGCGGCAGCAGGATCCCCGCGAGCGTGGCGGCCTCGCTGAGCGTGAGCCGCCGCGCGTCCTTGCCGAAGTACTCCTGGGCCGCCTGCTGCACGCCGTAGATGGCCCAGCTCTCCGTCCTGCCCATCGCCACCCGGTTCACATACAGCTCCAGCAGCCCCGGCGACGAGGTGTGTGCCTCCAGCAGAGGCGCCATGGCCAGCTCGCGCGCCTGGTCCCCCAGCCCGCCCTGCAACTGGTGCACCTGCCGCACGAGGTCGCGGCTGGCGGACGGGAGCGGCATGCCGCGCCGCAGGCTGCGCCGCGCGGCGGACGTCGTGTCAACCACCGCGGCAAAGGCGTCGCGCGCATACGGCGGCAGCTCTCCCAGGCGCACGAAGTCCGGCCGGCGGCGCATCTCCTTTTCCTGGCGCAGCAGGCCGGACTGCAGCTGCGCGTTGGACCACGCCAGGTATCCCCCGATGCCGCCCAGCACCAGCACGCCCAGCACCGCCAGCGCGATGAGCGAGCCCTGGTGGCGGCCGCCCACGCGGGTGTCTTCGGCGTGCTTGGTCCACTTGCCGGCGCGCGGCGCGCCGCCGAGCGCTTTTCCCTTGCCGGGCTTGAGCTTCATCAGTGTGGAAGTGCGTGAGTGCGTCAGTGCGGAAGTATACAAAAGTATACGTCTTTACGAGCGCCGGGGCGGGCAAGAAGCATTCCCCGTACGCCCTGCCTGGATTTACGTAGGGGGCGTCAGTCCAGGAACCGCGCCCGCACTTCGGGGGGCGGGATCATGCAGGCGTCCAGCTTTCCGAAGAAGCGGTAGCGGTTCCTGGCCAGCAGGTTGTAGAAGAAGTCCGCCACCGGCCGCGGGACGATCATCAGCGGCCACAGCAGCGGCCACGGCGCGTCCATCCGCCGGGCGATGCGCAGCGCCGCCCGCGACCTGCGCCACGCCCGTTCGCCTTCCACCAGCACCACGCTGTCCAGCGCTTCGGGGGAGAGGCCGAACTTCTCCAGCAGCGCCCGCCCCGCCGCCGACTGCAGCGCGGCGAAGCGAAAGCGGCCCCGCCGGTCGTTGCGCAGGATGAGCTGCACGGATCGGTCGCACAGCCCGCATACGCCGTCGTACAGCACGATCGGCCCTTCCGCGGTGTTCGGATGCTCGGCTAACGCGGTCATCGCAACAGGTTCGTTCATGAAGTCCTCCGCGACTCGGTCGTGCCTAACCTATCGTAACCCCGGGTCCGCCAAAAGAATGGGCCTCACACGGAGTCAACGGGGTCAGCGGAGTTTTCTCGTGCCGTTTCCTCCGCGCACACGGTGTGGAGCCTGTCCAGTGAGCGGAGGCACGGCGTGGCGGTCGACGAGGCACGATCCCTGGGGGCGTCGGGAACGGGGAGAAGGTGGACCGCGGTAGAGGGCCATCCGCGTTTTTTCAGGGAGGATGCGGATCGGTGGATGGTTCCGTAGCGCACCTGGAGCGGGAGGTTCGCATCACCTGATGCGCGATCTGGAGAACCATCCGCCCGCTCCACGCCCCTCCAGTGCTCCCTCCGCGGCCCCTGTGTGAAACCTGCGGGAGCCACGCGCGTATCAGCGAACAGCCAAGCCGCGAAACGACAACGATTTCGCGCCCCCGCCGGTGGCGGCGCACGGCCCGCGCGGTTACCTTTCGTGACCGCCGGACGCGCCCGCGCCCGGCCTTTTCGATGATGCAGCGACGATGGAACAGACCTACTTCCGGCGCGGCTTTGGTCTTCGCAAGCAGATCGAGCCGCTGATCCGTTCCGAGTACCACAGTGCGCTGGTGGAGCGCCTTCGCGCCAACGGCTACCAGGACAGCTGGGGCGAGGGCGACCAGCGCACCACCGTGCGCCTGGCCGAGGAGTTCGGCTTCTGCTACGGCGTGGACCGCGCCGTGGAGTACGCCTACGAGACGCGCACCCAGTTTCCCGGGCGCCGCATCTTTCTGCTCGGCGAGATCATCCACAACCCGCACGTAAACCAGCGCCTGACCGACATGGGCGTGGTCTTTCTGCAGCCGGACGCGCACGGCGCCTTCGACTTCGGCGGCATCGAGCCGGAAGACGTGGTGATCCTTCCCGCGTTCGGCGCCACCGTGGACGACTTTCGCCGGCTGCAGGCTCTGGGCTGCATCCTGGTCGATACCACCTGCGGCAGCGTGCTGAACGTGTGGAAGCGGGTGGAGCAGTACGCGCGCGACGGGTTCACCGCCCTCATCCACGGCAAGCACCACCACGAGGAAACGCGCGCCACGGCCAGCCAGGCGCTCAAGTATCCCGAGGGCCGCTTTCTGATCGTCCGCGACATGGACGACGCGAGGCGGGTGATGGATTATCTCGAACGGAAGCCGCAGGCGATGACGCGCGAGGGGTTCCTGGCGCACTTCGCGGAGAAGATGTCGGCGGGGTTCGACCCCGACCTGCACCTGGACCGCATCGGCGTCGCCAACCAGACCACCATGCTCTCGACGGATTCGCTGGAGATCGCCGCGGAGGTGGGACGGTCGCTGGCGCGGCGCTTTGGCGGGGAGCCGGGGTTCGACCTCGGCAGCCACTTCCGCTCGTTCGACACCATCTGCTCCGCCACGCAGGAGCGGCAGGACGCGGTGGAAAGGCTGGTGGCGGGGCCGGAAGGCGCGCCGGACGTGATGGTGGTGATCGGGGGATACAACTCGTCCAACACCAACCACCTGGCCGTGCTGTGCGCGCGCCACGCCGTCACCTTTCACGTGGCCGACGCGGGGTGCATCGACCCGGAGCGCGGCACCATCCGCTTCAAGCCCGCCGGCACCCCGCTGGATGCGCCGGAGGTGGAGGCGGAGGACTGGCTGCCGCCCGGCCCGCTGGTGGTGGGGCTGACGGCGGGCGCGTCCACGCCGAACGTGAAGATCGGCGAAGCGGTGGAGCGCCTGCTGCGCGTGCGGGGGCTGGAAGTGGAGGCGGAGACGGCAGCTACGGTGTAAATGTTTCCGCCGTGGCGGGATATGAGCGTTATTCGGAGCCGGAGAAGGCGGCCTCCACCGCCGTGGGCGCGAACTCCGGGAAGAGCTCCAGAAAGATGCCGAACAGCTCGGGATCGAAAGACCCGATGTCGTCCTGCATGATGGAGAGCGCCTCGTCGGGGGTGAGCGGGCGCCGGTAGCTGCGGGCCGTGGTGAGCGCGTCGAACACGTCGGCGATGCGCATGATGCGGGCGGAGCGGGGAATGTCCTCGCCCGCCAGCCGGTCGGGGTAGCCCTGGCCGTCCCACCGCTCGTGGTGGCTGCGCACCATGGGGCGGATGTCCCAGGGAAACTCCACCGGCGCCAGCATCTCGTCGCCGATCACCGTGTGGCGCTCCATGATGGCGCGCTCTTCGTCGGTAAGCCGCCCCGGCTTGTTCAGAATCTCCTCGGGCACCTCCGTCTTTCCCACGTCGTGGAGAAAGGCACCCATCCGGAACCACACCAGGTCCCGCTCCGTGAGCCCCGCCCGCTCGGCGATGCGGCAGGCGTAGTCCGCCACCCGCGCGCAGTGGCCCAGCGTGTAGCGGTCCTTGGCTTCGATCGACTCGCCCCAGAACCGCACCAGCGACAGGAAGTCCACCTCCAGCTCCGCCACCCGCTGGTCGATGTCGGCCAGGTCGGGGCGGGCCTGCAGGCTGGTGAACAGCGCGTGCGACCGGTTCAGCGCCTCCAGCGCCTGCCGGTTGCGCCCCTGCATGCGGAGAACGCGCGCCATCTCGCGCTGCGCCTGCGCCTCCAGCAGCGGGTGACGGGCGGCGCTGATCTCGATGGCACTGTTCAGGTGGATCTCGGCCAGGTGCAGCTTGCCGCCTTCCCGGTAGATCATGCCGTAGAACTTGAGCGCTTCGGCCTGGCGCTGCTCATGGCCCAGCCGGCTGAAGATCTCGAAGCCCTCGTCGCACGCCTCCCGGGCGCGGTCCAGCTCTCCGCGGGCCAGAAAGAGCTCGGTACGGTTCAGGTGCACCATCCCCGCCCGCACCACGTCTCCCACCTCTTCGGCCACCGCCAGGCCGCGGGCGAAGAGTGCTTCCGCCTCTTCCAGCTGGCCCTGGTACAGGTGCAGCAGCCCCAGGTTGTTGAGCGACGAGATTCGCCCCGACACGCTCCCGGCGCGCTCGAAGTGCCCAAGGGCAGTCTCGTAACGCCGCCGGGCGTCGTCCAGGTCACCCCGGATGTTGGCCACAATTCCCAGATTCTGCTCCGTCTCGCCGATCAGCACCTCGCGTCCGGCGCGGCGCCCCAGCGCGTTCGCCGCCAGGAACAGCGCCTCGGCTCCGGCCATGTCGCCGCTGTCCTGCATCAGCACCGCCAGGCCGTTCAGCGCCCGCCCGGCGATGTCGTCACGGCCGTGCAGCTCACCCAGGGTATGGGCCAGCCCCAGCATGTCCTCGGCAAGCTCCTGCCGGCCGGCCAGACGGTGGGAATGCCCCAGCCGCACCACAGCCTCCAGCAGGAGCGGTGCGTCGCTCTGCTGCAGGCTGACCGTGTAGACGGAGTGGAGCGTACGGGTGGCTTCCTCCCATGCGCCGGCACGCTCCATGGCAAGGGCGTGCTCGAGCAGGGCGGGGATGTCGGGAGTCAACGCGTGCTACGGCGTAGATGGCGAAAGGGGGCGGCGAATCGCCGCCCCCATGGGAATATTGCGAACCGCAGCGTCAGGGCGTCAAGGCTCGGCGCGGCTGCCGCCACTGATGAAGCCGCTGCTGGTGGTATACACGCCGTCGCCACCCGTCTCGATGGACGTCGAATCCGAGGGAGGAGTTTGCTTCTTGCCGCGGACGGCGCTCGCCTCGACGTTCGCGGCGCTGGGGCCGGTCGCGGACTGGGCGCAGCCGCCGGTGGTGATCAGGATACCGAAACAGGCAACGACGTAGCCGATACGGACACGGGACATGTAGCCTCCTGGGGGGAAAAGGAGCAGGAAACGTATGTGTCTGGTAGTGCAGTCACATTGGGATGTGACACACAATACGTTGCAGGAGCCTCGCTGTCAACCTTTAGAGTGCGATCCTAATCGGACTTGCCGTTATCCGTCATCGTGCGGAAGGCATTCGGAGAGGAGATTGGCCCCCCTTGCCCGAACCCCGCTCCCGTCCGGCCAGCGCACGGCCAACCGGACGGAATCCGACGATCAGTGATGCTCCGGCGCGTCGCCCGGAATGATCCGGAAGACATGGTTGGCCGTGGCCGCCAGCGCGCCCAGCCCGGCCAGCAGCAGAAAGAAGGTCGCGATGGAATAGCCCACGGCGGCTCCGCTGCGGTCGATGCGCGCCCACGATGCAGCCGCCGTGCCGGCCACCAGCGCCAGCAGCAGCAGGAACGCGCCGGCGCCGAACCCCACGGCCATCCCCACCATCTTCTCGGCGGCGTCGCTCATCACGGGAACCTTGAGCGCCGACGGCCCGCGGCGGCGCGGGTTGGCGTCGCTCCAGCTGTCGTACCGGTCCTTCACGGTGCCGAAGGTGTCGTCGGCCGGGTCCTTGCGGCTCATGCGCCCCCCTGGTGGCTCAGCGCGTATACGTAGGCGGCGATGGCGGCCACCTGCTGGTCGTCGAAGCTTCCGCCGCCCTTGGGCGGCATCATTCCCGGGTACTGCTTGGGGTTGGGCACGCCGCTGTTGATGAGGGTGACGATCTCGGGGTACTGCCCCGTGATGTTGAGCCACTGCGCGTCGTTCAGCGGGGGCGCGGCGGGGGTGCCCACGCCGCCCTGCCCGTGGCAGCTGGCGCACACGGTGCCGAAACTGTCCTGCCCCGCGTCCACCATGGCCTGCGTTACGCCCTGCGGCAGGTTGGTGGCCACGATGCGCGCGGCGGTGGCGCCCACGGAGGTGCCGGGGGTAACCGCCGGCGGGTCGGGGTGCGCTACGCCCGGGTTCTGCGGCTCGCTGCGCCACGAAACGCGGTCGAAGCCGCCCTTGGCCCCGGGCTCGCACCCGGCCAGCAGCGCCACCGGAAGCAGCCACGCGGCGCCGCGCGCCCGCCGCCGAAACACGTCAGCCTTCACGAATCGTTCTCCTGATGTCTACAGGCGCGGCAGGGGTCGGCCCCGTGCCGGGCCGGTAAAAGAAGCACCCCGCCCGGCGCGCGCAAGGGGCGGGGTGAGGTGAACGGGTGAACGGGTGAACGGGTGAACGGGTGAACGGGTGACACGTTCCCGCTGGGCGCTCTTCCTTGCCGACTTCGCCGCTCGTTCGTCTCGGCCCGTGGCGACCCCCTCTCCCAAACGGCGGGAGAGGGGTTTGTGTCTCTGCACAAATGCCGAGGAAACGCCCACCCCTCCCCCGAAGTTGGGGGAGGGGTCGACCGCCGTCGCGAGGAACGAGCGAAAGGCCGGTCGGGGGAGAGGGCCCGCGGGTCGCGAGGAAGCCTCCATCACCCGTTCACCCCGTCACCCGTTCACCCCGTCACCCGTTCACCTTGTCACCCGTTCACCCGTTCACCGTCCCGCTCCGCGACGGCGGCGCGGGCGGCGCGCTTCAGGCGCTCCACCATGGCCGTGAGTCCGGCTTCGCGCGCGGAAAGGCCGATCTTGCCCATCACCTGCCGCACGAAGTCCTGCGGAATGCCCAGCACCGTCTCCGGCGGCTGGCCGTTCACCGCGTCGAAGATCATCGCCAGCAGGGCGCGGATGGCGGCGCTCTCCCGCGGCACCTCGGCGTGATAGTACATCTTTCCATTCACCACCTCGGGAAAGATGGCCACCGGCGTCTGGCACTCGTGCACGCGGTACTGCTCCAGGTCCACCCCCTGCAGGTGCTCCGGCAGCGGCGGCAGCTTGTTGGCGTACTGCACCAGCGCCTGCCGCGTCATGTCCGGCGAAAGGGTGGCGAACCGCCGCAGGATCTTTTCGATCGAGGGCGGCATCTGCTCCGTGGTCGGCTGCGTGTCGCTCATGGGATGAATGCGGGTTCCGGGTCGCCGGGGAATCTAATCGTCCGCGCGGCGCGGTGCGACGGGGGGAATGAAAGCGGGCCGGAGCGCATCGGCCCCGGCCCGTCATCATCATCCAGCGAACGCGAAGCTCAGGAAGACTTCGGGCCCGCGTTGCGCACAGCTTCCGGCACGCGGTCGGCGAAGCGCTCGAAGTTCTCGGCGAACAGGCCGGCCAGCTTGGCCGCCTGCGCGTCGTAGGCGGCCTTGTCGCTCCACGTCTCCCGCGCGTTCAGCACCTCCGCCGGCACGCCGGGCACGCTGGTGGGGATCTGCAGGCCGAAGAAGGGCGCGGTGGTGGTCTCCACGTCGTCGAGCTTGCCGGCCAGCGCGGCGCGCACCATGGCGCGGGTGTGGGCCAGCTTCATCCGGCTTCCCTCGCCGTACGGGCCGCCCGTCCACCCGGTGTTCACCAGCCACACGCGCGACCCGTGCTCGCGCAGCTTCTCGCCCAGCATCTCGGCGTACACGCCGGGGTGCAGGGGGATGAAGACGGCGCCGAAGCAGGCGCTGAAGGTGGGCTGCGGCTCCTTTACCCCCCGCTCCGTGCCGGCCACCTTGGCCGTGTAGCCGGAGAGGAAGTAGAACATCGCCTGCTCCGGCGTGAGCCGCGCGATGGGGGGGAGCACGCCGTACGCGTCGGCGGTAAGGAAGACAACGTTGCGCGGATGCCCGCCCTGCGCCTGCGGCACGTGGTTGGGGATGTAGTGCAGCGGGTACGAGACGCGCGTGTTCTCGGTGATGGCCTGGCTGGCGAAGTCTACCCGGCGCTCCTCGTCCAGCACGCAGTTCTCCAGCACGGTGCCGAACATGCGCGTGGTGGCGTAGATCTCCGGCTCGCCCTCGGGGGAAAGGTTGATGGCCTTGGCGTAGCAGCCGCCCTCGTAGTTGAAGATCCCCTCGTCGCTCCACCCGTGCTCGTCGTCGCCGATCAGCGCGCGCTCCGGATCCGCCGACAGCGTCGTCTTCCCAGTTCCCGACAGGCCGAAGAAGAGCGCGGTGTCGCCCTCGGGGCCCACGTTGGCGGAGCAGTGCATCGACAGCACGCCCTGCTTGGGGAGAAGGTAGTTCAGCAGGCCGAAGACGGACTTCTTGATCTCGCCCGCGTAGCGCGTGCCGCCGATGAGCACTTCCTTCCTGCCGAAGTGGATCAGGATGAAGGTGCTGGTGCGGGTGCCGTGGCGCGCGGGGTCCGCCTGGTACTCCGGCGCGTGCAGAATGGTAAAGCCAGGGGTAAAGTCGTCCAGCTCGTCCGCGGAGGGGCGGCGGAACATGTTGTACGCGAACAGGTTGTGCCACGCGTTGGGCGTCACCACCCGCACGCCCAGGCGGTAGCGCGGGTCCGCGCCCGCCCACATGTCGCGCACGTACAGGTTCTGCCCCTCCAGGTGCCCCATCACGTCTTCGCGCAGGCGGTCGTAGTTCTCCGCGTCGAAGGGGATGTTGACCTTGCCCCAGTCGATGTCGGCCTCCGACGAAGGCTCGCGGACCACGAAGCGGTCCTGCGGCGAGCGCCCGGTGTGCGGGGAGGTGACGGCGTTGAACGGCCCGCCGTCCACCAGCGTTCCCTCGCCGCGGCGGATGGCGTGCTCCACCAGCTCCACCGGGTTCAGGTTCCAGAACACGGTGCCGGGGTTCCGGATGCCGTGGTTCTCCAGCCCGTAGCGGCTTTCACGCCCAATCACGGGCGCCGCGGCATCGGCGTTCAACGTAGTAGCCATCGGTCGGATGATCGGTTCGGTCGTGCGGCCCCGCCTGACTTTTCCGGCTGGGGGCGGCGGGGCAGAAACGGCAACTCTAGCACGGGGCGCCCCCGGCGGCAAGGAGAACGGTACGCCGCCAGATCCCCTTCCCCGCGCCCGGGCTCAGGATCCCGGCATCCCCAGCGTAAGCCGGACGCCCGCGTAGACGGTCCGGCCGGGGCCCGGCTCGTAGTACCGCCGCCCGAACGCGTTCACCACCACGGAGGTGTTGTAGACGCGGCCGGTCACGTTCGTCACCCCCACGAACGGGGCGAGGCCGATGCGGCCCAGGCGCGCGCCCTCCCACCCGCCGCGCACGTCCAGCAGCGTGTACGCGGGGGATCGAAAGCGGCCCTCCGCGTCGTCGTCCGCCACGGGGGTGCTGGAGACGTGGCGCAGGTCCACCCCCGCGAACGGCCCGCGCTCGGGCGATGCCAGCAGCGCGAGGTCCAGCCGGTGCGGCGCCACGCCGGGGACGGGATTTCCCTCGCGATCCTCGCCGTTGACGACGTAGCGGCCGAAGCGCGCGTCCGTCCAGGTGTACGCCGCACGCGCCGACCAGCCGGGGCGCGGAGTGAGGAGGGCGCTCGCCTCGATCCCCCGGTGCCGCGCCTGGCCCGCGTTGCGGTAGAAGACGCGGCCGGGCGCGCCGGCCACCTCGAATGGGATCAGCGCGTCTTCCACGCGGGCCCGGTACGCCGCGCCCTCCAGCCAGAGCCACGGCGCCGGCCGCGCCTTGGCTCCCACCTCCGCCGAGACGGTGCGCTGCGGCTGCAGCTCCGGGTTGAAGCCGCCCGCACCGGTGGGCCGGTTGGCCAGCTCTGTGGTCGTCGGCGTCTCGAACGCGGTCGCCACGTTGGCGTACAGCGACACCGCCGGCGTCGCGGCGAACGACACGCCCAGCGCCGGGCTCACGCGCTGCATGGTCCGCGCGCCGGAGTCGTCGGGGTTCGCGTCCGAGACCAGCCGGTCGCGCACGGAAAAGCGGAAGCGGTCGTAGCGCAGCGCGCCCAGCACCTCCACCCGCCCCGCCAGCTCCGCCGCTCCCTGCGCGAACGCGGACGACGACGCCACCCGCTCGCGCTGGTCCAGCGTCCGCGCGCCCCGTTCTCCCGCCTGGTTCGCGAAGTTCAGCCGGTCGTCGTGCTGCCCTTCCGCCTCCGCGCCCGCCAGCCAGCGCAGCGGCCCCGCATCCGCCGCCCACGTGGCGCGCACCCCGCCCACCCGCCGGTCCAGGTCGATGACGGCGTTGGGGATGGGGTTGTCGATGGATCGCGCCAGCGCGTACGCCGCCACCTCCAGCGCGCCAGGGCCTGCCTGGTGCCGCCACCAGATCCCCGCCTGCCCCTGTCGCCCCTCCTCACCCGTGTGCTGCTCCACGTTCCGCGCGAACGCCGCGCCGCGGTCCACGCGCAGCAGCGAGTCGCTGAGGGAGCCGGGGTTCAGCGCGTCGTAGCGCACCGCCGTGAACGACAGCCGCAGCTCGTTCGCGCCGCGGGCGAGGGTGAACGTGCCGCCGGCGTTCAGGTTCTCGGCGGATGCGTGCCGGCGGTACCCGTCGTACGACAGGCGCGACACGTAGGCGCGGTACGCCGCCGCGCCCGCGCGTCCCCCCGCGCTGGTCTCCATCCGCAGCAGGCCGTCGCTCCCCGCCAGCACGCGGTGCTCTGACGCCAGCGGCGCATCCGGCGGCGCGGCCGTCGTGAGCCGGATCACCCCGCCCGACGCGTTGCCGTACAGCGCGGACGCGGGGCCACGGATCACCTCCGCCCGCCCCAGCGCGCTGGGGTCCACGTGGTTCAGCGTGGTCTGCCCGTCCGGGAGCGTGGCGGGGATGCCGTCCACCAGCACCCTCACCCCGCGCACGCCAAACTGCGCCCGCGCCCCCAGCCCGCGCACGGAGATCCGCTCGCCCAGCGCGTAGTTGAAGCGGTTGTCCACCTGCACGCCCGGGAGCGCCGATAGCGCATCCGTCAGTGCCAGCCCGGGCCTCCCCTGCCGGATCTCGGCTTCCTGCACCACGGAGACGGGGAACGGCGCCCGCAGCGCCGGCCCGGGCGTGCCCAGCACCTGCACCGTCACCGTGTCCAGGGGAACGATCTTTACGGTGTCCTGCGCCCGGAGCGCCCACGGGAGCGTCGAAAGGAGCGCGGGAAGTGCACTGGTGACACGCAGTCTGCGCGGAAGCATCGATCGGTGAAGAAGCGTGTGGAGCCGGAACCCGAGCCTCGACGCCGCAATTCCTCTGCCCTGTTCTCCCGTGGCTCCCTACTGGCACCGCGTTTAATCTCGCCAGTGTCCCGAAAAACTCGTTCGCGTATTGGCGGCTCGCGGTTTTGAGGACCAGCTGGTGCCGATTATCCTCTGCCCGGCACGCGTTCACTCTGCTCATTTGCGAGGGGAATCGCGAGCCGCATCAATCCCTTGACCGACGTGTCCCAACTCGTTTAGCTTGGACTTGCCGGTCGCCCCCTGCCTGCGGGCAGTGTGGGTACTCTGAGGGGTTGTGTCCAGTCATGGGCGCAGCCCCTCCCTTCTTTCCGGCGCATGACTGTCGATCCTGACCCGCGGCCCCCCAGACTGGAGATCTTCGTTGACGGCAGCAACTTCAACGCTTCGCTGGCCCGGGAGGGATTCGGAGCCGAGATAGACCTGAACGTGCTCGCGACACGGCTGGGCCGCGGCTATCACTTCGTCAAGCTGCGCTACTACACGGCACCGTTGGCGAACAAACGAGGCTCCGCGTTCCGCCGTCAGCAGAAATTTTTCGGGGAGTTGCGCCGTTCCCAACGGATCGAGCTGGTCCTGGGGCGCCACGAGCCTCGCCGGGATCGCGACGGTCGCTGGTACCACGTGGAAAAGGAGACGGACGTAAACCTCGCCGTGGACATGGTGGTCGGCGCGTATGAAGATCGGTTCGACGTGGCGATGCTGGTCGCGGGTGACACCGACTACGTCCGCGCCATCCACGTGGTGCAGTCCCGCGGCAAGCCCGTGGTCTGGTGCCACCTCCCCGGCCAGCGCCACACCGACCTGCTCGCGCAGGTCTGCCAGCAGAAGCGCGAGCTGACCGAGAAGTTCCTCCGCACCTGCACCCTGGGCGGTCAGGGAAGATGAAGCGGCGTTCCGACGTGGCTGCCTTGGAATGGGGTGCGCCGCGTGTTAACCTCCATCTGCAACCGGCCGCTGGGGCGGCCAGAGAGGGACCTCCCGATGAGCAGCGCGACCATGGATGTTTCCATCGACCAGCTTCGCGATCTGCCGCTGGAGAAACGACTCGAAATTATCGAAGCGCTCTGGGACAGCGTGGAAGCCGAACTCGGCCCCATGCCGATCTCCGACGAGATTCTGGACGAGGCGGACCGGGAGTTCGAGGCGCACCTCGCGGATCCCTCGTCTTCGATCCCGTGGGAAACTGCTCGCGCCCGCCTGCGTGAGCGCTACGGGTGAGCTACACGATCGTCCTGCGCCCCAGGGCGGAGAAGGCGATCGATCGACTGCCGGATGGTACGAGGCTCGGAACCCGCGGGCATCGCGGGCTTTTCTGGACGCGATTGATGCCGCACTGGAGAAAGCGGCAGAAAATCCGCATCAGTTCCCGCTGATCAAGCGCAAGCTGCACCGCGCGATTGTAACCGGGTTCCCGTACGCGCTCCTGTTTCGAGTAGCGGCATCGGAAGTGGTCGTTGCCACCTGCGTGCACTTCCGCCGTCATCCACGGCACTGGCGGACTGATTGACCCGTTCCGAGGGCAAAAGCAACGAAGGCTCCCGCGAATCAACGCGGGAGCCCTTCTCGTTACGGCCAACGGTGTCAAGTTCAATTCGGCGCGGCTTCGACGATCATCACGAAGCCCATGCCGCCGGCGGCGCAGACGGAGATCATGCCGAACTGCTTGCCGCGGCGGCGCAGCTCGTTCAGCAGGGTGATCGTCAGTCGCCCGCCGGTAGCGCCGAAGGGGTGGCCGATGGCCAGCGAGCCGCCCATCACGTTGATCTGGTCCTCCGGCGGCAGGCCGATCGCCTTGTCGCGCCCCAGCCGTTCCTTCGCGATCTTGTCGGAATCGAACCACTGCAGGTTGCTCAGCACCTGCGCGGCGAAGGCCTCGTGCACCTCCAGCAGGTCGATGTCCTTCATCGTCAGCCCGGCGCGGTCGAACGCCGTGGGCGCGGCGTAGACGGGGCCCTGCAGCAGCTGGTCGCCCGGGTCCAGCGCGGCATAGGCGTAGCTGCGGATGTATCCCAGCGGCTTGTATCCCAGCGCGTCCGCCTTCTCCTCGCTCATCAGCAGCACCGCGCTGGCGCCGTCCGTCAGCGGCGACGCGTTCCCCGCCGTCACGCTGCCGTATTTGCGATCGAAGACGGGCTTGAGCGACGCCAGCTTTTCCAGCGACGAGTCGCCGCGGATGCCGTTGTCGCTGGTCACCACCTTCTCGTACTTCGGGGGCACGTAGAACGGCGCGATCTCCGCCGTCAGCCGTCCGTCGGCCGTGCCCGCCGCCGCCAGCTGATGGCTGCGCAGCGCCCAGCGGTCCTGCGCCTCGCGGCTGATGCCGTTCAGCTTGGCCATCTTTTCCGCCGACTCGCCCATCGTCTCCCCCGTCGTCGGCTCGGCGATGGCGGGGGTGATGGGGGCCAGGTGGCGCGGGCGGATGGCGCGGAACGCCTGCAGCCGCTCGCCCAGCGACTTGGCCTTGCTGGCGCGCACCAGCGCCTCGCGCATCTCCTTGCTGAACAGGATGGGCACGTCCGTCAGCGACTCCGCACCCCCGGCGATCACGATGTCGGCCATCCCCAGCGCAATCTGCTCGGCGCCCGAGGTGATGGCCTGGTTGCTGGACGCGCACGCCCGCCCCACGGTGAACGAGGGCACGCGCGGCGGGATCCCGGCGCCCAGCGAGACCTCGCGGGCAATGTTGGGCTCCTGCACCGACTGCACCACCGTGCCGTAGACAAGGTGGTCGATCTGCTCCACGTCCAGCTCCGTGCGGGCGATCAGCTCGCGCACCGAGGCCTTGCCCAGCTCCGTGGACGTGACGTCCTTGAAGTCCGTCCCCGACTTGGCGAAAGGCGTACGGCACCCGTCGATGATGGCGACCCTGCGGCCGATGTTGTTCATGTGCACCCGTCGTTCGCGCGGCGTAAGTCGTTCGTGGGCGCGACAATCTCAGCCTGAACGGTGCTCATAACAAGGGATGCGGGGTTGAGGGTGGATGGAGGGCACTGCGCCGCAGGCCGCCCCCTTACTCGCTCAGGCTCGCACCTCCCCCAAAAAACCCTGGGGGAGGTGGACTTCGATGCCGCTTCGACAAGGTGCGTCGCACCTCCCTCCCCCACGCAGTTTGTGGGGGAGGGCCGGGGAGGGGGGCGGCCTATCATCCCGCGCAGACCTTCAGGAAGCGCTTCCGAGTCCTCGTCTCGCGTCTCTCCTCTCCCACGCAGTATGGCGCAGTAGGCGAGAGAGGGGCCGGGGGTGAGGCCCCCGATTGCCTTCGCGCGCGGGAGAGGATACATTCCGCCGCCTTCACCACCTCCCTGTTCAAGAGACGTAGATCGTGGATAGATCGGCACTTACCCATACGGATACGTTCGTCCGCCGGCACGTAGGCCCCGACGACGCCGAGATCCGGCGGATGCTGGAGACCATCGGCTACGGCTCGCTGGACGAGCTGGTGGACGCCACCATTCCCCGCGACATCCGCCTGGACCGCGCGCTGGCGCTGGGTCTGGAGCGCAGCGAGTACGAGCTGCTGCGCGAGCTGCGCGTGATGATGTCGAAGAACCGCGTGTTCCGCAGCTACCTGGGGATGGGCTACCACGGCTGCATCACCCCGCCCGTCATCCAGCGCAACATCCTGGAAAACCCGGGCTGGTACACGCAGTACACGCCCTACCAGGCCGAGATCGCGCAGGGCCGGCTGGAGGCGCTGCTCAACTTCCAGACGGCCGTCGTGGACCTGACCGGCCTGCCCATCGCCAACGCGTCGCTGCTTGACGAGGGCACTGCCGCCGCCGAGGCCATGGCCATGGCGTACGGCATCTCCGGCGGCGAGGCGAAGAACACCTTCTTCGTCTCCAGCCTCTGCCATCCGCAGACGGTCGACGTCGTAAAGACGCGCGCGCACGCCCGCGGCATCGAGGTCGTGGTCGGCGACCTGGAGCAGTTCGACTGGACGCAGCCCGTGTTCGGCGCGCTGCTGCAGTATCCCGCCACCGACGGCGAGGTGAGCGACTACCGGCCGTTCACGCAGCGGGCGCGCGAAGAGGGCATCGTCGTGGTGGCCGCGGCGGACCTGCTGTCGCTCGTGCTGCTGACGCCGCCGGGCGAGTGGGGCGCGGACATGTGCGTGGGGACCACGCAGCGATTTGGCGTGCCGATGGGCTTCGGCGGGCCGCACGCGGCGTTCTTCAGCTGCCGCGACGAGTACAAGCGCCAGATCCCCGGCCGCATCATCGGCGTGAGCGTGGACGCCAACGGCAACCCGGCGCTGCGCATGGCGCTGCAGACGCGCGAGCAGCACATCCGCCGCGAAAAGGCCACCAGCAACATCTGCACGGCGCAGGTGCTGCTGGCGGTGATGGCGGGGATGTACGCCGTCTACCACGGCCCTGACGGGCTGCGGCAGATCGCGGAGCGCGTGCACACGCTGGCGGAGCTGCTGGCGGCGGGCGCGGAGCGGCTGAACTACCGCGTCGTCCACGGCGCCTTCTTCGACACCGTGCGCATCGACGTCGGCACGCGGGTGGGCGGAATTCTGGCCTCCGCGCGCGACCGCGGCATCAACCTGCGCGGCTACGACGAGACCTCCGTCTGCATCGCGCTGGATGAGACCACCAGCGTGGAGGACGTGGAGGAGATCCTGGTGGCCCTCAACCGCGGCTCGTCCATCGACTTTACGGTCGACGAGCTGCTGGACGGGCTGCACTCCGGCATCGCGGACGGGTTCCGGCGCAAGAGCGACATCCTCTCGCACCCGGTGTTCAACCGCTACCACAGCGAGACGGAGATGCTGCGGTACATCCGGACGCTGGAGAGCCGCGACCTGTCGCTCACCCACAGCATGATCCCGCTGGGCAGCTGCACCATGAAGCTGAACGCCACCGTGGAGATGATCCCGGTGACGTGGCCCGAGGTGAGCCGCATCCACCCGTTCGCGCCGCCGGAGCAGACCGCCGGCTATCAGGAGCTGTTCCGCTCGCTGGAGGCGGACCTGGCGGAGATCACCGGCTTTGACGCCGTGAGCCTGCAGCCCAACGCGGGGAGCCAGGGCGAGTTCGCGGGGCTGCTCGTGATCCGCGAGTACCACGAGGGGCGCGGCCAGGGGCACCGCAACGTGTGCCTGATCCCGCAGTCCGCGCACGGCACCAACCCCGCATCGGCCGTGATGGCGGGGATGAAGGTGGTGGTCGTCGGCTCCACGGCGGAGGGGAACGTGGACCTGGACGATCTTCGGAAGAAGGCGGACCAGCATGCGGACGACCTGTCGGCGCTGATGATCACCTATCCCTCCACGCACGGCGTGTTCGAGTCGGAGATCCGCGAGATCTGCGACATCGTCCACAAGCACGGCGGGCAGGTCTACATGGACGGCGCCAACATGAACGCGCAGGTGGGGCTGTGCCGCCCGGGCGACTTTGGCGCGGACGTGTGCCACCTGAACCTGCACAAGACTTTCTGCATCCCTCACGGCGGCGGCGGCCCGGGGATGGGGCCCATCTGCGTGGCTTCGCACCTCGCCCCCTACCTTCCCGGCCACCCGGTCATTCCGGTCGGCGGCGGGGAGCACGGCGCGGTCTCGGCGGCGCCGTGGGGCAGCCCCAGCATCCTCCCCATCTCGTGGGTCTACATCCACCTGATGGGCGCGGAAGGGCTCACGCACGCCACCAAGGTCGCCATCCTGAACGCCAACTACATCGCGAAGCGGCTGGATGAGCACTACCCCGTGCTCTACCGCGGCGCGCGGGGCACCGTGGCCCACGAGTGCATCGTGGACATGCGGCAGCTGAAGGGTTCGGCGGGGATCGAGGTGGAAGACATCGCCAAGCGGTTGATGGACTACGGCTTCCACGCGCCCACCGTCAGCTTCCCCGTCGCGGGGACGATGATGATCGAGCCCACCGAGAGCGAGGCGCTGGGCGAGCTGGACCGCTTTATCGAGGCGCTGGTGATGATCCGCGACGAGATTCGCGAGATCGAGGCGGGGATCGCCGACCGGCAGGACAACCTGCTCAAGAACGCGCCCCACACCGCCGCCGCGGTCACCGCGGATGCGTGGACGCACGCCTACGGCCGCGAGCGCGCCGCGTTCCCGGCGGGCTGGGTGCGCGAGCGCAAGTTCTGGCCGCACGTGGCGCGCGTGAACAACGCCGCCGGCGACCGCAACCTGGTGTGCAGCTGCCCGCCCGTTGAGGAATACGCGTAGACCTGACGCGCGGCTTTCCGTTCGATGGATGATGATCGGCCCGGTGCTCCCCGCGAGTGCCGGGCCGATTTCCCTTTTTTTGGCGGAAGCGCGGCACCGATGTCCATCTACCGAGAAGGATACAGGGCATTCGAGTGAATCCGGAATGACGAGATTCTGGCGCGGCGGACGCCCGGGTTGCATTCTGGTCCAGCCACCACACGCACGCCGCGGATCCACATCTCTCCCGCCTCCCGTCCTCGAGGAAACCGATGAGCAGCCAGGAACCCCGCACCTACCCCATCGGCGACGGACCGGTGACGCTGGAGGTGCTGATCGGCGAAGGGCAGAAGGGGAGGATCGCCGTCCTGCTGAACGGCGCCGAGGTGGCGCGCGGCGACGGTCACGTGCGCAAGATCCTGGGTGCCCAATTAGACGGCGCGGTGGTGGAGATCTTCTCCGTCGTCAGCCACACCAATCCGCAGAGCACCCGCATCAGCGTTACGCACACGTGGAGCGGTGGCCCGGCCCCGCAGCAGGACGTGGACAGCGGCGACTTCGCCACAGACGGGGATCCGGCGTTCGTGGAGCCGACCTACCACCTGCTGCGCACGGAGCAGCCATGAGCCGCGCCCCCATCCGCGCCGCGGCCTCCATCCTCGCCGTGGCCGCGGGCCTGCTCGCCGGCGTCCGCCCGGTGCCCGCGCAGACGGACAGCCTGGCGGTCGAGCTGGAACGGTTGAAGACGCCCACGTCGCCCGCGTTCGTGATCCTGGGCATCAGCCCCACGGCGGTGGAGCGGCCCACCACGCCGCGCGCCTTTGCCCTGGGGCTGGTGTCATCTTCGCTGCAGGCGGACGACCTGGTCCCCGACAACTACGCGGCGGAGTTCGCACCCTACTGGCTGGCGTCGCGGCGGACGCTGACCTTTCAGGACTACTACCATCCCAGCCTGCTGCAGCGGCTGCGGCAGACGTTCTCCGTGTCGTTCGCCACCAACACGGTCGTGGAGAGCGACGACAGCCTGCCGGCCGTGGGCGCGGGGTTCCGCGTCGCGCCGTTCGTGGGCCGCGCCAGTCGCCAGCTGGACAGTCTGGTGGCGAACCTGGACCACGTGCAGGACTCGCTGCTGAACGCGCGCATCGCCCTGCGCCGCGCCCGCACCGCGGCTGACTCCGCCGCCGCGCTCGCCCGGCAGGCGGCGCTCTCCGACAGCAACCGCGCGCTCACCTCGCAGATCCGCGCCGAGATGAACGACGATGACGGGCGGGTGGGATTCCGGATGCAGATCGCGGGCGGGCTGGCGGCCTACTATCCGGGCAATCAGTTCACCGCGGGTAAGATCGGCCGCACGGGCCTGTGGGGGACGGCAGCGTATCGATTGGAAAATCCGGGGGTGGACCTGATCGCCCTCGCGCGTCTGCTG
>DASTVC010000729.1:0-11674 GCA_035759295.1 Longimicrobium sp.
CGCGGGCGTCGCGGCCGGGGCCGCCGGCGTGGTCGCGGGAGGCGTGGGCGCCGGCTCGTCCGGCGCGGGCGCGTTGCCGGCCGCGGGTCGAACGGCCGGCGGAGCGACGGAGTCGGCGCGCGTGCCGGCGGCTACCCGGCCGGAGTCGACGCGCAGCGAGTCGCCGCCGGCGCTGTCGGCCTTGACGGGGTCCAGGTACACGCCGCGCTTCAGCCCCCGCACGGTGGCGATGTGCACCTCGCCGTCCGTGAACGAAAGGTCGATGGTGTCCGCGATCACGTAGTTGATGCCGCGCTTCGTGGTGGTGTCGGCCGCTTCCTGGCGGCTGGGCGTAAGCCGGTACAGCGACCGCGCGTTGCCGGTGGCCAGCATTCGCTCCAGCTCCGCCTGCGTGCTGTCGGAGCGCGCCGCGCGCGACGCGGAATCGCCCGCGACCGCCTGGATGGAGTCGCGCCGCGTGGCCGGGACGATCGCGACCGTATCGTCCTTGAAGAAGCCGGTGATGGTGTCGGCGAAGATCAGGTCCTGCTCGCCCAGCGCCAGCCCGCCCACCGTGTCCGGCGCCGTCGCGTCCGCCGGGTCCGGGCCGGCGACGCGCGTGGTATCCCACGACTGCCCCTCCGCCGTGCCGATGGCGATGACTTGGCGAATGCGCTGCCCCGGCGTGAGCGCGTCGAGCGAATCGGCCTCCATGCGGAACCCGCGCGCCAGCGCCACGGAGCGTCCCTTGACCGCCGTGCTGTCGCTGGCTCGGCCGGGCACCTGCCCGCTCACCAGCCGCTGCAGCGAGTCACGGGCGAAGAACAGGCGCAGCTGCGGCCCCGTCACCCGCAGCCGCGTCTCCACCAGCCGCGCGTTGCCGCGGGAAAGCACCTCGTCCACCGAGCCTTCGGTGAGGTCCGTCTGGATGAAGTCGCCGGTGAGCTCGTAGCTCTCGCCCTTGGCGCGCGCGTCGCGGCGCAGCTCCATCCGCTCCGCGTCGGCGTCGTAGTAGGCTTCCTGCGCCCAGGCGTCCATCTCCTTCCCCTCGATCACCACGTTCCCCTCGGCGGTCATGAACTTTTCGCCGACGGAGGTGATGCGGTCGCCGTCGATCTCCATGGGGTCGCCGCCGCGGCCGGGCTTGGGCGCCACGGTCAGGTGCGGGCGCTCGGTGGCGATGGCCTGCGCGTCGGGACGCTCCGGGCCGGCGCGGTAGTACTCCAGGTTGGGCCCGCGCAGCGTGCTTCCCCGGTTCTTGTCGGTGAAGACGACGCTGCCGGTGGCCCAGAGCCGGCCGTTGTTGCCGTTGTACGTGGCGTAGTCCGAGGTCAGGCTGCGCGTGGGATCCTGGTAGTCCACCCGGCGAAAGAGGTGCACCTCGTTGATGGCCTCGTACAGCACCGCGCTGTCGGCGCGCAGCTCTTCGCCGTTGCTGCAGCGGACGAGGAGGGGGCCGCTGGCGTTGATCACCCGCTGGCTCTCGGCGCCCACGGACACCCAGTTGCCGGTCTGGTAGACCAGGTCGCAGACGTTCTGCGCCGCGAGCCTGGTCGAGGAGCAGAAGATCGCCACGAGGGCGAGCAGGAGCGGGGCGGCGCGGCGGAGGTCCGTCACAGGCCGCCTTCGCCGGCGTTCACGCGGATGCCGGTGCTCTTGGCGTTCGTGCCGCGCATGTTGGTAAAGCGCGTGTCGCTGGTAAAGCCGTCGGTCACCGCGTGCCGCCCCGCCTCGTCGATGATGGTCTCGCGCTCGCTCCACACCCGGTCGCCGCGCTGGTCGTAGTACAGCTCCTCGCTCTTGATGACGCGCTCCTGGCCCTTGTCGTTCTGCGTGATGAGGACGACGTTGCCGCGCGCGATCATGATCCCCGTCCGGGCGTCGTACTCCCCCGTGCGCGAGGTGAGCTTGCCGGGCTTTTTCCCTTCGGAATCGAAGAAGGTGAGCTTGACGCCCTTTAGCTCCGTCACCTCGGTGTTGGGCTGGGTGAACGCCGTGTCGCCGTACAGGTCCGCCTTGAGGATCCCGTTCTCGGTGAGCTTGAGGTTCATCCCGTAGGTGCGCTGGGTGGGATCGGCGTCCGCCGTCACCGGCCCGCTGGCCGCCGGAGCGGCCTTGCAGGCGGCCAGCGCGGCGCACACCGCCAGCATCCCCATCACGCCGCGCATCCGCATCAGACCGCCCCCGCCCGCATCAGGTCGTGAAGGTGAACCATCCCCAGCAGCCGCCCGTCGCCGTCCACCACGGGCAGCGCCATCACGCCGTGGCGCTCCATCACGCCCACGGCGGCGGCGGCCAGCTGGTCCGGCTCGGTGGTACGGGGGGTGGGGGTCATCACTTCCGATACGGCGATGGTGAAAAAGTGTTCCTCCCGGTCCATCAGTCTCGTCAGGTCGCCGGAGGTTACCACGCCCAGCAGCCGCTCCTGCTCGTCCACCACGGCCACCGTCCCCCGCCGCTCCGCCAGCAGGACGACGGCCTGCCGCATGGTGGCGGTCGGCGGCAGCGCGGGGACATCCTCGGACACCATCACGTCGCGCACGCGCAGCAGCAGCCGGCGCCCCAGCGCCCCGCCGGGATGGAAGCGCGCGAAGTCGTCGCGGCCAAAGCCGCGGCGCAGCAGCAGCGCCACGGCCAGCGCGTCGCCCATGGCCAGCGCGGCGGTGGTGGACGACGTTGGAGCCAGGTCGTGCGGGCACGCCTCCTCGGCCACGGAGCAGTCCAGGACGAACTCCGCGTGGCGGGCCAGGGCGCTGTCCACCCGCCCCGTCATAGCCACCGTGCGGACGCCCACGCGCCCCAGGTACTCCATCAGCCCGCGCAGCTCCTCGCTCTGCCCGCTCTTGCTGAGCAGGATTGCCACGTCGCCGCCGGCCACGATCCCCAGGTCGCCGTGCATCGCCTCGACCGGGTGCAGGAAGGTGGCGGGCGTCCCGGTCGAGGTCAGCGTCGAGGCGATCTTGCGCCCCACGATGCCGCTCTTGCCGATGCCGGCCACGATCACCCGCCCCGGCGCGGCCAGGATGGCCTCCACCGCCCCCGCGAACTGGTCGCCGATGCGGTCTTCCAGCGCGGCGACGGCCTCGGCCTCCATGCGGATCACCCGGCGCGCGCGCGCCAGCGTCTCCGCCTGGGAAAGCGCGCCGCCCGACGCCGCGTCGACGGAATCCATCACCCCGGTGGTCACGCCGCCTGCTCCCGCTCGCTCACGTAGGTCTTCACCGCCTCCGCCCACTCGCCGCGCGCGGTCAGCAGCGCCTCGGCGAACTCGCGGACGGCGCCGCGGCCGCCTTCCTTCGTCCCGTGCCAGAGCGCGAACGCCCGCGCGTCGCTGGTCGCGTTGCCGACGACCGCGGGGAGGCCGACGCGGCGCAGCACGGCGATGTCGGGAAGGTCGTCGCCCAGGAACGCCGTATCTTCCCAGGCGATCCCCTGCTTTTCCAGGATCGCGGTCAGCGCCGTCACCTTGTTGGCGGTCCGGTCCTGGTGCAGGTCGTCCACCTGCAGCTCGTCCGCGCGGATGCGCACGGCTTCCGAGGTGCGGCCGGTGACGATGGCGACGCGCAGGCCGGCGCTCTTCATCATCTGGATCCCCAGGCCGTCCTGGATGTCGAAGCGCTTCATCTCCACCGGCTCGCCGCTCTCGGTGGCGCCCAGGTAGATGCCGCCGTCGGTCAGGACGCCGTCCACATCGAACACCACCAGCCGGATGCGCCGCGCCAGCTCCGCCGAAATGGGCTCAGGCACGCGCGGCCTCCGTCCCCATCCCCAGCGCGGCCCGCAGCGCCAGGACTTCTTCCACCAGCGGCCGCAGCTTGTCCAGCGGCAGCATGTTGGTCGTGTCAGACAGCCCTCGGGCCGGCTCCGGATGCGTCTCCAGGAAGAGCGCGTCCGCGCCCGCCGCCACGGCCGCGCGGACGAGGGTCGGGATGTGCTGCGGCTCGCCGCCGCTGATCCCGCCGCCCTCGCCGGGGCGCTGTACGGAGTGGGTGCCGTCGAAGATGGCCGGCGCGCCGCACGCCTCGCGCAGCAGCGCGAAACCGCGCATGTCCACCACCAGGTTGCCGTAGCCGAAGAAAGTCCCCCGCTCCGTAACCGCCACCGCGGGCGACCCCGCGCCGCGCACCTTGCCGGCGGCGCCGCGCATCTCGTGCGGCGCCATCCACTGCCCCTTCTTCACGTTCACCGGCCGTCCCGTCGCCCCCGCGGCGACGAGCAGGTCCGTCTGCCGGCAGAGGAACGCCGGGATCTGCAGCACGTCCACCACCTCGGCGACGGCGGCGCACTGCTCGGGGAGATGCACGTCCGTCAGCAGCGGCAGCCCCGTCTCCGCCCGCACGCGCTCCAGCTTGCGCAGCCCCTCGTCCACCCCCGGCCCGCGCGGCGACCCCGGCGACGAGCGGTTGGCCTTGTCGAACGACGCCTTGAAGAGGATCGGCAGCCCGAGATCGTCTCCCATCCGCGCGAGCGCCTCGGCGATCGTCAGGTTCAGCGCGTCGTCCTCCAGCACGCACGGCCCGGCGATGAGGAAGAACGGCCCGCCCAGCTGAAAAAGCTCCGCCGTCGCGCTCACTGACGCACTCCCGCACTCACGCACTTACGCACGGTCATCACGCGCGCACCGGGGCCGGGCGCTCGGAAGGCTGCTCCGGCTGAGCCTCGGCCTGCGCGGGCGCCGCGGCGTCCGCCGAAGCCGGCTTCGGCGCGGCGAGGTCGCGGTCCAGCGACGTCTGCTCCTGCCCGTCGCGGCGATCCATCGCGGCGCGGACGAAGGAGGCGAAGAGCGGGTGCGGATGGTCGGGGCGCGACTTGAGCTCCGGGTGCGCCTGCGTGGCCACGAACCACGGGTGCGACGGAAGCTCGATCATCTCCACCAGGTTGCCGTCGGGCGAGGTGCCGCTGACCAGCATCCCCGCCTCCTGCAGTTGCGGGCGATACGCGTTGTTCACCTCGTAGCGGTGGCGGTGGCGCTCGCTGATCTCGTTGGATCCATAGATCTCGGCCGACTTCGAGCCCGGGGCCAGCCGCGCCGTGTACGCGCCAAGCCGCTGCGTGCCGCCCAGGTCCGTCACCTGCCGCTGGCTGTCCATCAGGCAGATGACGGGATCGGAGGTGTCGCGCTCCCACTCCGCCGAGTGCGCCTCCGCCAGGCCGCAGACGGAGCGCGAGAACTCGATGATCGCCGTCTGCAGCCCCAGGCAGATGCCGAAGAACGGCAGCCCGTTCTCACGCGCCCAGCCGATGGCGGAGAGCATCCCTTCGACGCCGCGCACCCCGAAGCCGCCGGGGATGAGCAGGCCGTGGAAGTCCGCCAGCTTGTCCGCCGACTGCCCGTTTTCGAAGTCCTCCGACGACAGCCACTCGATCTGCACCTTGACGTCGTTGGCGATGCCGCCGTGGTACAGCGCCTCCTGCACGGACTTGTACGAGTCGACGAGCGCCACGTACTTGCCGACGACGGCGACCTTCACGGTGCCGTTCTTCGGCCGGCGGATGCGCTCCACCAGCCGCTCCCACTGCGCCAGGTCGGGCTTGGCGGTCTGCAGCCCCAGCTTGTGGCACACCTGCTCGTCCAGCCGCTGCTTGTGGTACTCCAGCGGCACCTCGTAGATGCTCTTTACGTCCGCCGCCTCGATCACGCTGGCCACGTCCACGTTGGTGAACAGCGCGATCTTGCGCCGCATCTCCGGCGGGATGGGGTGCTCGCTGCGGCAGATGAGGATGTCGGGCTGGATTCCGATCTCCATCAGCTCCCGCACGCTGTGCTGCGTGGGCTTGGTCTTCAGCTCCCCCGCCGCGGCGATGTAGGGAATGAGCGTAAGATGGACGAACAGCGTGTGCTCGCGCCCCACCTCCTGCCGGTACTGGCGGATGGCCTCCAGGAAGGGCAGCGACTCGATGTCGCCCACCGTGCCGCCGATCTCCGTGATCACCACGTCGTGGTTCGGGGCGAGACGGCGGATGGCCCCCTTGATGGCGTCGGTGATGTGGGGGATCACCTGCACCGTGGCGCCCAGGTACTCGCCGCGGCGCTCCTTCTGGATCACGTCCTGGTAGATGCGGCCCGTGGTGATGGAGTTCGCGATGCTCAGCGACTCGCCCACGAAGCGCTCATAGTGCCCCAGGTCCAGGTCCGTCTCGGCCCCGTCGTCGGTGACGAACACCTCGCCGTGCTGAAAGGGGCTGAGCGTGCCGGGGTCGACGTTGATGTACGGGTCGAACTTCTGGATGGTCACCCGCAGGCCGCGGTTCACCAGCAGCCGTCCAATGGAGGCCGCGGCGATCCCCTTGCCCAGCGACGAGACCACGCCGCCGGTCACGAAGATGTACTTGGTGGGGGTCGTGTTCATCGCGGTCATGCCAGTGCCTCTCGGGTTCGATGCATGTTGCTCAGGATGTGCTCGGCGCGCTCCGCGTCCGCCGGGGTGTCGACCCCGCCCTCCGCCGGCGCGCCCACCGCCACGCCGATGCGGATCCCCGCCGCCAGCGGCCGCAGCTGCTCCAGCCGCTCGGCCCGCTCCAGCGCGCCTTCCGGCAGCGCCACCCAGCGCAGCAGGGCGTCGCGCCGGTAGCTGTAGATGCCGACGTGTCTAAGATAGAGTCCCGACGCGAAGTCTTCCGCGCCGGGCTCCGAATCGCGCTTGAACGGAACGGGGGCGCGGGAGAAATAGAGCGCCCCTCCGTCGTCCGCCCGCACCACCTTCACCACGGACGGCTCCCGCCACTCCGCCGCGTCCCCGATGGGGGTCGCGACCGTCCCCGCGTCCCATCCCCCGTCGCGCACCAGGTCGATGGCCGCCTGCAGGTGGTCGCGCCGCACGAACGGCTCGTCGCCCTGCACGTTGACGATGGTGCCGAACCCCGCGTACGCCGCCCGCCGCGCCACCTCGGCCACCCGGTCGGTGCCGGAGGGATGCGCTTCGTCCGTCATCGCCACGGTGGCGCCGAACGCGCGCGCCGCCTCCGCCACCCGCGTGCTGTCCGTGGCCACCACCACGGCGTCGAACAGACCGAAATGCACGACGCGGCGCCAGACCCATTCGATCAAGGGCCTGCCGGCGATGGAATGCAGCGGTTTGTGGGGGAGCCGTTGAGAAGACAGCCGGGCCGGGATGACGCCGAGAACACCGGCAGTCAGCATACCCGCAGAGGGGGAAGCCGCGTGATCGCTTGCAATAATCACGCCAACAACATAGTGCCGCCGGGCGCGGTTGTCAAAGACTGCGCGTCGGCGGCGTGAAGTGCGCGTACGGCGGGGTGCGATCGGGTGTAGAAAGGAAGGTACGTGTTCGGGGGCGCGGAGGCTAGGGTGGCGTGTGGGGGATGGGTGATCGGAAGGGCCGAGGGATGAGCGGGTGAACCCGCTGCTGGGAAAGCGATAAGCCCCGTCCTGGCTCGCTTGCGCTCGCCAGACGGGGCTTCACCTGCTCGGACGTCCGGGGGCGGCGCGCCTCCACGGGTCCGTACGCGCGACGGGGATCCACATTGCGCGAGGCTGGCCCACGCGAGCGGGTGAAGCCCGGTTTTGCGAGGAACGAGCAAAGACCGGGCTTATGGCCTTCATAGCCCCGGGCTTTAGCCCGGGGCGGCGCGGGCGCGGCCGGAGGTCACTCCGCCTTGTGGCCGCACTCCGGGCAGAACTTGGCGGCGCTCGGAATCTCCGCCGAGCAGCCTTCGCAGCTGCGGGTAAGCGAAAGCGGTCCGCCGCACTCCGAGCAGAACTTGCCGCGGGCGTTGGCGGCGCCGCAGGTGGGGCAGCTCACCACCTTCGCCTGCATGTCTTCCTTGCTCACGGTGGCGGTGCTGTACGCCACCTCGCGGGCGCGGGCGATCTTGGCTTCGCGGTTGATGGCCGCGATCTCGGGGTCCAGGCGCGGCACGCAGCTTATGCAGGTGCCCTCGTCCTCGTTCCAGCAGTTGTCGCAGAAGTGGTTGGCGCAGCGCGGGCAGCGGTGAAAGTGCTGCTTGGCCTGCTCCACCGCCTTGCGCAGGGCCACGTCCTTGGCCTTGCTCCACCCCGCGTTGCGCACGTGCCCCACCGCGTTGCGCGCCGTGCCGAAGATGCCGCCGAAGATCCCCTCCGCGGCGCCCAGCAGGTTCTCCGCCGTGCCGGCGGCGTACCGGTCGAACTCCGAGCGCCAGGTCTCGCCGCAGTGCTCGCAGTGGAACTCGAACTGAAAGCCGGTATCCGTCGACAGGTCGTTGTAGTTGTCCGAGAACTGGATCTCGCTCATCGTGCGGTTCCTGGTGAAGCGGGGATGATGACGGGATTGCCGTGGGGTCGGCGCCGCGAGGGCTGGATTGCGGCACTGCGGAAAGCTAAATCGCGCGGGCGGATCAAACAACACATATTTCCACGGCAGGAACCCGGGATCGTCCGGATGGCGAGCCGTGCGGGACGGGCGGGCGCCCGGCGCGCGCGCTCCTCCCTGCGCGGCACGGTCCGTCATGCCATGCGAACGATCCGTCCCCTGAATCGTCCCCTGGTCCCTGTAACCCGGTAGCCTTCTGCTCCGCAGGTTCGTCTCGCGGGTGCCATCCAGCGGGCGTGGAGTTTCCGTTTCCCTGATCCCATTCCTTGCCGACCCCCTCCGGGGAAAACTCCGGCTACGAAGGACATCGACCATGCGCCGAATCCTGCTTCAGCTGATGCTCGCGGTCGCCGCCTCCGCCGCGGCCGCCGCGCAGCCGTCCGGCCCCATCCCCGTGGACCAGGACCCGCGGCGGGTCGCGCGGCAGCTGGACGACTACATGGGGCGGCTGGCGGCGTTCGGCTACTCCGGGGTGCTGCTGGTGGGAAAGGGCGACGACGTCGTCCTGGCGAACGGGTACGGGCTGGCCGACCGCGAGAACGGCATCCCCGTGACGGCGGAGACGGTGTTCGACATCGGCTCCGTGACCAAGCAGTTCACCGCCGCCGCCATCCTGAGGCTGGAGATGGAAGGCCGGCTGAGCGTGGACGACCCCGTCTCCCGCTGGTTCCCGGACGTCCCCGCCGACAAGCGAGGCATGACGCTGCACCACCTGCTCACGCACTCGTCCGGCCTGCGTGGCCAGTTCGGCGAGGACGACGAGGTGGCCGAGCGCGACTCGCTGGCGCGCGTCATCCTGAATTCCGAGCTGCTGTGGGCGCCCGGCACCCGCTACGAGTACAGCAACGCCGGGTACTCGCTGCTGGCGATGGTGGTGGAGAAGGCGTCGGGCACGGGCTACGAGGCGTACATGCGCGAGAAGCTGTGGACGCCCGCGGGGATGACGCGCACGGGGTACCGCGGCGTGGCGTGGCGGCCGGGCGAGCTGGCCGTGGGATACCTTTCCGGCGGGCGGCGCGACGGCACCCCCGTGGAGCAGAACTGGGCACCGGACGGCCCGTGGTGGAACCTGCGGGGAAACGGGGGCGTGCTGTCCACCGTGGGCGACCTGTTCCGCTGGAACCGCGCGCTGGCGGGCGACGCCATCCTGTCCGCCGACGCGAAGCGAAGGATGTGGACGCCGCACGTGCCCGAGAACGACGCGGGCACCTCGCACTACGGCTACGGGTGGGTGGTGGAGCGCACGCCCGTCAACACCACGCAGATCTCGCACAACGGCAGCAACGGCGTCTTTTTCGCCGCCTTCAACCGCTTCGTGGAGCAGGACGTGGTGGTCCTGATGATGTCGAACACCACGGACGGCCGGGCCCAGCGCACCATGCCGACGGTAACGCGGCTCGTCTTCATGGGTGGCGAGGTGACGGAGCCGCCCGCGATCGTGGAGAGCGCCCCCGCCCGCGCGGCGGCGCTGGCGGGCACGTACACGCTTCCGGGTGGTGGAACGTTCACGGTCGACACGGCGGAGGGGCGGTGGCTGCGCATTCAGCCACAGGGGCAGGAGGCGTACGCGCTGCTGCACGGGGGGACCGCGGAGCCCCGCCTGGGGCAGCTGGGCGCGCAAGCGGTGCAGGTGCTGCGGGCCGCGCAGGCGGGCGACTATGCTCCGCTGCAGGCGGCGTTCGAGGAGAAGCAGCCGGTGGAGCAGGTGCGGGAGGATTACGAAGGGTTCATGTCCGCCTACACGGAGAGCATGGGCGCGCTGCAGGACATGGAGCACGTGGGGACGGCCGCCCTGGGTGCCGGCGCCTCTACCCTGGTGCGGCTGCGGTTCGAGCGCGGCACCCGGTTCCTGCGCATCGGCTGGGAGAACGGTGCCATCAGCGGCATCCGCCGCCTGCGCGAAGCCCCGCCGACGCTGTTCGTCCCCGTGGCGGGGGATGCGTGGGCTTCGTACGACCTCACGACGGGCGCCTCGGGCCGCGTACGCTTCGACGGCGGCGCACTGCTCGTCGACACACCCGCGGGACCGGTGCGCGCGCCGGGAAAAGCTGAGCCATCGGCCGCCGCGTACAACAGATTCCCGACGAAACGGCCGCGGGGCTGCCTGGATGTGCCTCCAGACAGCCCCGCCGGCGTTCTCACGACCAGCGCGCGTCAGAAATGGACCGACACCCCCATCCCCATGGTCAGCATGAAGCCGCCCACCTCCACGTTCTCGTCGGGAGCCAGGAAGGTGACCTCCCGGGCCGCGTAGTAGCGGCCAAGGAAGCTCAGCGATGGATTCACGGGAAAGCGGCCCAGCGGCACGCGCGCCACCACCTCGGCCGCGGCACCCAGGGAGCTGCTGGTCTCGGTGCGCAGGTCTTTGCACCCGCACCAGGTGGTCGCCCAGTTCCATTCTGCCCGCTGGTACACCGGCCCCACTCCCACGCGGAGAACTCCCCGATCCGCCGTCGCAAGGACCGCGGCCTCCGAGCTGGTGGTCCGGGTGCTCACCACGGTATTGGCGTCCTCGTTGAAGCCCCCTGCCCACCCCGTGTGCGTGCGCACCCCGACGAGCGCCACGCCCCACCTGTCCGTGATCCGGTAGTTGACGCTGGCGCCGGTGGTGAACGGCACCTTGGCGTCCTTTTCCTTGAACGTGCGAACCTGCGGAGGCTGGCCGAAGATCTCATACTGGGCGCCGTAGCCGGCGGCCCGCAGCTCCCGGTGGGCCGCGGAGGCCATGGATGCAACGCTGGACCCGCCGTGGAACGCCACCGTAAAGCGCCCCCGGGAAGCGGGAGCGCTGCCGCGCGTCACCACCAGGATCACCCTGTCGAACGATCCCGCCGGATAGCGGCGCAGGTACTGCGCGGCGTACCCCGGGGTCTCCAGACGCACGCTTCCGATGCTGTCGGTCCTGATGTTCCTCAGCTCGCCGGCATCACCTCGATACACACCGTTCACGAACACCGCCACGCGGTTGGCGCCTCCGGGCGGAAGCCAGTCCGGGTGGATGGCGGCGATGGCGTCGTACAGAATGGGCGCGCCGCTCGCGGCCAGCTCATGATCCCGCATCCGGCCGACGGCCTGGGCGGGAAGCGTGATGGGCGTCAGGACGAAAACCATGAGCGTGGCGAGCATCGCGCGCCGAATCCTAGTGCCTGTCATTGTCGAAAGGGGATGGAGATGTAAGGGGTGGTGCGGAGAGGACGAAAATGTTTGTCGCGCCAGTATCGCGCAAGTGGGGCCGATACGAAACGAAGATACGGCAGATGGTCAGGATTGGTTCGCCGGACGGCAGGTCGTGTACGATCGGGCGGTGCTCTGGGGGGCCGAAATGACAGTGCGGGGGGTGTCGGTCGCGGAAATTTGGCGACACCGCTCGGGCCCGCCGCAAC